>CALWZX010000010.1 GCA_944386125.1 uncultured Clostridia bacterium
GTATGAAAGAAAGAAAGAAATATGGTCTTAAAAAAGCTCGTAAAGCTCCACAATTTAGTAAGAGATAATATTATAAAATTAAAAACCTTAGAAGTATTGCTACTACTAAGGTTTTTAATTTTCTTTTTATAATTCTGTTCTTTCTATTACTTGATTTAATCTAGAACTTAAAGAAATAATAAAGTTTATAACTTGATAGTAAGTCCATAAAAGTTCATTATCTTCTACCATTTTGAATAACTTTGGAGTAAATACATTTCCTGTTTTAAATTTTATATTAATTGTATTTTCTTTAATTAATATCTCAAAATCAATTTGATACTTTTTATAAAATTGTACAATTTCTTCCATTACATCATGTGTTAAAATCTGCATAACTATCATATTCGAATTAGAGGTAATATCAAAATATTTTTCAAATTCTTCACTATCTATTTCAACTCTACTTTGATCTAATTTAATCATTTCATTTTTCTTTATTCTTACTTCACAAGGAGATGCACAATGCATTCTAGTATGACTATAAATACATGTATCAACTGTAGCTGTAATTTTTCCTGTACGATCGCAATCTACCAAAGATATCTTTGCTAATTCTAGCTGTATACCTTCTTTTAGTTGCCCATAAATATAATCTGTACACTCAAAAGTATTCGCACTTGCTACTTCTTCAAAATTACACTCTTCATATTTTTGATAAATTTGCTCATTTCCATCATATTCATAATGCAAATTTTTATCTACATTTTTTACTAATTCCTTGATAATATTCTTTTTATATTCTTCTATAAATTGTTTTCTGCTCTTAGCAATTTTAAATATTAACGTTGCTACTGGTATAAAATATATGACTATGAGAACTTTTATTGGTATTAGCATAATAACCGGTATAATGTATGCTAATAGGATTGTACCTATTATTTCCCCTATAACTACTAAGCATAATATTTTTATATATAGCAATGTTTGCTTTCTCTTTTTTTCTAATATTCCACCATAGCTTTGCATTAATCCATTGGAAATTGCTAAAAATTCCTTTGTTTTTTCTATATTTTTTATTTTAACTCTTCTTACTCTTGTAAAACCTGTTTTTTTAGTTGGATTAGCCAGTAAAAATATTCCAAAAAATAATATGATTATTAATATAAGAAAAAAGAGCAACATTTTGGCTATATCAGGTGTATCTATCGTAAATAGTTGTATAAATAAAAACAAAATTACTAAATATATTATAAGAAATATTACAGTTTTTATAATAACTCTCACTATTTTTTTCATAATTCATTCTTCTCTTTTCTATAGATTGATTCTTTACTTTCTTGCTCTGCCTCAAAAAATTGTTCCGTTGTAAAATGAAACATTTTTGCTAATATGTTAATAGGAAACACCATAATTAGATTATTATATTTTAAAACTGACATATTATAAATTCTTCTTGCTGCTTGAATTTGATTTTCTATCTTTACTAAATTTTTTTCCAATAACATATATTGTTCACTAGCCTTAAGTTTAGGATAATTTTCTACTTGCAAAATTATCTGATTCATTTTAGTGTCTAATATTTCTCCAGTTTGTATCGTTTTATTTTCCATATATTTCGTTCTTATTTTTACTAATTCTTCTAATATACTACTTTCATAGCTAGTATATTGTTTTACACATTCTACCAAATTAGGAATTAAGTCAAATCTTTGCGTTAGATATACATCTACATTAGATTTGCTACGTTTTACTTTATTTCTTCTACTAACTAATAAATTATACATTATAAGAAATATAACTATTATAATAGCAATAATAGATATTATCGTTATCATTTTATTCTCCCCTTAACTACAGATGGTTGTCTCCCAACCATCATACTGTAAATTATATTTACTAGATAAATTTAAAATATTAAGTACTTGTTTTCTGATTACCTCTTCTTCTACAGTAGAGTTCACTGTAATTAGTATACATTTACTTTCTGTATCTACATTCACTTCATAAGAATATTGTTGTATATCATTTACAAATTGCTCCTCTGCTTTTTCATCTTCGTAATATACATAATGATATATCTCTCTTGAAATATCAGCTATATCTCCAGAAGCTTTTATTTCTTCAAGAAGTTCTTTATCTCCTTGCATATTACTTTCGTAATCTGCTTCTTGTATATATGGATATTCTTTTTTCCATTCAGGAAGTGCTGCTTGTTGTAGTTTTGGTACTAGTATTCCTATTCCAATTCCTATCCCTATAGATAGGATTATTGCAATCGCAATAATAACCACATTTTTTCTCATGTATACCTCCTATTTTAAGAATCCATTGATTACCTGCTCTTCTGCTTCTTTTTCTGTTAACCCAAGAGTCATAAGTTTAATTAATTGTTCTCCTGCAATTTTTCCTATAGCTGCTTCATGAATCAAATTAGCTTCTACACTATTAGCTATAATTTTAGGAATAGCTATTACTTTTCCACTATCTTTTAAAATAGCATCACATTCTACATGTCCAAAACATTTTGCATTTCCTATTACATTTGATTTAAATTCTTGTACAGAGTTTTGTGTTGCTACTGATCTAGATGTTACATGGGTGCTTGCATTTTCTCCATTTAATTCTACTTCAAAATTGGTTTTTGCAAATTGCTCCCCATGTGTCATAATTTTTTCTGTAACTACAAAATTGGTATTATCTTCTAAAACTCCTCTTGTAATTCTCTCTGTAGAGTCTACGCCTTTTATTTGTACAGAATCCATTTCCATTGTTGCTCCATCTTTTAAATGTACTTCTGTTACAGGATTTAATATTCTTTTCCCTGTTCCATCTCCTTCTCCATAATGTTTTTCATAATATTTTACATATGCTCCTTCTTCTAGAAAGAAACGATGAACTCCATTATGTTCTGAATCTGAACTACATTCATTATGAATACCACAACCTGCAATGATGATGACTTTTGCATTTTTTCCAACATAAAAGTCGTTATATACAACATCTTTCAAGCCACTTTGTGTAATGATAACTGGTATATGTACAAATTCCCAATTGGTATTTTCTTTGATATATATATCAATGCCTGATACATCTTTTTTAGTAACTATATTAATATTTTCTGTAATTTTACGTTCTATTCCTTTCCCATTTTTTCTAATATTATATGCTCCTTTAAAAGTATTCTCTAGGCTATCTGATACTTCTGATAATAGCTTTTCATCTACTTGTTCTAAGTTACTCAAGCGTGTCACCTCCTAATTTGCAACATTTAGGCTTATTTTTCTTTCCTAAAACTTCTGGTAAAAGTTCTTCTTTTGACCCTATCTTCTTTATTTTTCCTTCTTTCATTAGTATAATTTTATCTGCAATATTTAAAATTCTTTCTTGATGAGAAATAATAATAGTTGTTCCTGGTATTTCTTTTCTAATATCTTCAAATACTTTAATTAGATTTTGAAAACTCCAAAGGTCAATTCCCGCTTCTGGCTCATCGAATATCGTTAATTTTGCTTTTCGTAAAGCAACTGTGGCTATCTCTATTCTTTTTAGCTCTCCACCGGATAAAGAGTTATTTACTTCTCTATCTAAATATTCTTTAGCACACAATCCTACTTTTGCTAAAATATCACAAGCTTCCTTTCTATTTATTTTTTTCTTAGCAGATATTTTTAATAAATCATATACTGTGATTCCTTTGAATTTAACTGGTTGTTGAAATGCAAAACTCATTCCTAAGTTTGCTCTTTCATCTATGGATTTATTACTAATATATTGCCCATCTAAAATAACTTGTCCACTATCTTGCTTTTCTATTCCCATAATAACTTTTGCTAAAGTGGATTTTCCTGAACCGTTTGGTCCTGTTATGACAATAAATTGATTATCTTCTAATCGTAAATCTATATGGTTTAATATTTTTTTATTTTCTCTTGTAAAACATATATCTTGTAATTCTAACATATCTTCTCCTTTCTATTATTTTTTTAGAATTTACGCTTATATTATACTCAATTTTTTGACTTAAAGCAACAAAATACAAAAAAATAAAGCATAAACTCTAATTTTTAGAGCTTATTGCTTTATTCTACCACTTCTATTGCATCCTGACCGGTTAGTCCTTCTAAATTATAATATGTGTTTGGAGTAGTGCCCATAATTACTGATTCAGCAAGTAGTACTTGATTGATAATTTCTTCTTCTATTGTATGAAATGGAGTTAATACACTCACTTTACATTTGACCTCTAGATAAATTTTATGCAAAGTTTGATTAATTCCTGCTGAGGTAAACTCTGACCTTAAATCAGTTTCTACATTTCCTGTTGTTTGCATTTTTATTTCTATATCAGGACCTCTTCCTGCCAATAGTTTACTTCCAAAGAAAGACCCCAATTTTAGTTTAAAGGTTGCATTTTCTTCTTTTTCCATTTCTTCTTGTATTTTAACAGCAATATCAGAAATAATTTCATTTACCACAATCATATTAGCACTAATCATAGCTACATTTCCATTTGCATCTTTAGTTACCACTGTTAGATCATCATATTGATAATGACTCATTACTTTTGTTGCCTCATTATTACTTATTTTAGTAGCAATAGATTTACAAATATTCTCACATTGTTTATCTATTATTGGAGTAATTGCTAAAATGATAAAACGAACAGTTAGAAATGCGATTATTAGAATTTCTACAAAAAACAACCATCTCTTCACTTTTTGATTTGATATCGCAATTCTACTTCTTGAATAGATTTTATCTATCGTTTTATTTTTTAAATTGCCATTGGAATTAATAATTGAGCTCCTACTTCAATTTTGCTTTCATTTTCTATACAATTCACATTGCTAATTGCTTCTACTGTACTTCTAAACTTTTTAGCAATTTTCCATAAACTATCTCCTGGTTTTACAAAGTAAATTACTAAACTATACTTTTCTTCTAATTTACTTTCTTCTATTGCTATATTATCCATTACATATATAGCTCTTTTTAAAGCAACTTCTGCTGTTATTTGTATATCTACTTTTATCTGAATGCTTTGATCAGGCATTACTATAAAATCTTGATTTGCTATTTCCATCATAGTATGAATATCTGAATTACTTTTTACCCCTAGACAATCCATTGAATATTCAAATGGTACATTCATTGTTTTTGTATCTAATTTACAACTATTTTCTGCTTCATATATCCATTTTAATTCTAATTCTCCCTCATATACAATTCTATCTTTCATAATATTGTGATTATTTAGTATTGGAGTTACTTCTACATCATAAATTTTATGATTTCCTATTTCTTCAATATACTGTTTTTCATTGATTTGACAGAGATTTTTTACCTGTGTTTTTTCCCCTAAACAAGTTAATTTTTTTTGTTCATATGTTAAATTAACACTCGGACTATATAAGTCTTGTATAATATTCATTTCTTTTGTTTCATATACATTACATGAAAGTTCTATTTCAGCTTCAATATAAATAGAATGATCTTCTACATTATTAGGCTTTACTAATAAATTTCGTATCTCATAATTTGTTTCACAAAGTTCTTCTTCTGTTACATTTGGCATATCTACAAATCCCATAACAGGAATGATTCCTTCTACTTTATTAATTCTCCCATCAACTGTTAAATACATGATTTTTACTTCTGTATCTGCTTTAGCTAATACTTTATTATAACTAACTTTTGTTTCTTTATTTTTTATATTTACATTTACTTTCATAACTTCTGCTAAATCATCTACTTCTTGGATACTAAATGTATCTTTGGCATATACTTTTGTAACTCCACTTCCTAATAAAGAATTCATCTTTAAAGTTTCATTTAACATTTGTATATCTTTTATATCTTTCACTTCTTTTACAAATTCTATATCTTCATTATTAGAAATAGTTACATTTGTTTCTAAGAATGCTTTTACATTTATTTTTCTTCCATTTAATACTTTACATTCTATATTTTTTAGCCTCATCTCTTCTTCTAAATGCATACCCTCTTTTGCTTTTTCCATTTCTATTACTTTTGAAAAATCCACAGTTGTATGTAAACTTCTTAAATTAGCTTTTTCATCATCTGCTAAATACATAACATATACTTGGATAGTTCCTTCTATTTTTATTCTTCCTTCTAAAACTTCTTTTTTATATACACAAATAGTTCCATTTGTACTAATTGTACTTAAAATATCAGGTTTAATATCAGGAACAACACTATCTGCTTCTACTACCCAATTTTCTGTCTTTTGCCCAATCATCTGCCCTACGCATAAAGTTTCTTTTGCAAGCTCTATAGCCATATTATTTCCCTCCTTCATTTTGTTATTCTTAATATATGTACGTACTATACAGAAAATGACTTTTTGCAAAAAAATAAGTTAGCTTTTGCTAACTTTATTTTATCTTTTATTTTAAATTCGTTATATTAGAAAATAATGGATTATAATGTTCTCCATCAAAAATATCTAATTCAACTGTTTTTGTTAATACATCTGTATAACTATAAGCAGTGTTTCTTTGATTTTCATCATATTTCACTACAAAAATATTAGAATATGCCTTTTCTATTGTAGCTTCTTTTTCAAATGATTTGCTCCTTCCTAGAGACCCTTTTACAATAATTTTTTTTCCAACCATGTCTCTGATACCTGTTTTTAAATTTGTTATATCACTTTTACAAATCACTATATCACCTACTTTTTTAATCTGAGTGCATTGTATCATAAAATGCACTTAATGTCAAAATAGGAAATATTCTGTCGAAGCTTTTATTGCTTGAAATATCAATACTTTTCTTATTATATTACATTTATATTACATTTTATTTTCTATTAGATTACAAAATTTTTTTCTTCTTTCCTATACTTCCAATTCCACTAACTCCTAAGTCTCCGTCTCTTAGTTCTTCTTTAATATCTTCAATTCTTAAATATTTGCAATTATCTGTTGTTGCAATTCTTTCTGCTACAATTAGTGGATCAATAAAATCTATCATAATTCTTCCTGGTGAAGATGCAAAATTAGCACCAGCTTCTATGAGAGCTTCATAATAACTTTGACATGCTCCAGCAAAAATAGCTAATTCTTTCTGCTCTTTCCACTCTCTAGCATTTCGAACAGTTTGAATAAAGTGTCTTGAATTTCTGTAATTGTAAATATCATTATATTTTACTCCCTTTTTTATCATTCCATCATGTCCGAGTGACAATTAATATATCTGGTCTATACATTTCTAGTAAATCTTTTATAAAAAAGGGTTGTTTGTATTCTGCAATATTTTTTACAATTGCTGTTAATCCTAAACTTCTATAATATCTTATTGATTTTTGTGTATACCTTTTATCACCATCTAAATGTAGTATTTTCCCTGTTTGAAATTCTTTCTCTCCCCTTTTTAAGCCAAATAGGTATGCTGGAAACTTTTTATATTGTAGTTTTTGCCTCATTTTAATTTCTATTTTTTGCTCTTGTTTTTGTACAACTCTTTTATCTACGATACTTAAATCTTCCACAGGACTATCTGCCATAATTCTTTGGGTAATTCCTTTTAATATAGCTATTTCTTGTTTTTCTGCTTTTACTATTTTTTCTATAACAAATACAATATCTTTTCCATAGGAAATACGTGCTACTAAATCTCCTTTTTTGAATTTTTTCACTTATACCCCTCCTTATTTTGACTCATTGTATTTTATGTCGAAAAAAGAGATTTTGTGACAAAAATTCTTAGTAGCCTATTTTCATTTATTTTTTTAAAATGTTTCTAATTTTCTTGCATATTTTTGAAAAATATGGTAAGATTATTAGCATAAGATAAGCTATATAAAAGATAAGTAATCTATTATACAATATTTTAGAGAGTCTATGGTTGGTGAAAATAGATATATGGTTAATATGATGAATCTACTTTTATGCTTTTAGTGAAAACTAAACCGAGTCATGCTTGGTTATTAGCATGGAAAGATACTTTAAAAAAGTAATTAAGGTGGCACCGCGAAGATATATTCGTCCTTATGCATAGCATAAGGATTTTTTTGTGCCAAAATAGGAGGGGTTAATATGATTGATATTAAATTACTAAGAGAGAATCCAGAATTAGTTAAGGAAAACATTAAGAAAAAATTTCAAAATCACAAGTTAATTTTAGTAGATGAAATCATTGATTTAGACAAAAAAAATAGAGAAGTCACTCTAAAAGGTGATGAACTTCGTGCAGCTCGTAATTCTTATAGTTCTCAAATTGGTCAATTAATGAGAGAAGGAAAAAAAGAAGAAGCTGAAGAAATAAAGAAAAAAGTACAAGATATTAATCAAGAATTAGAGAATAATGAAAAACTAGAAGAAGAATATCGCATACAAATTAAAGAAAGAATGATGAAAATACCTAATATTATTCATGAAAGTGTTCCTATTGGTGAAGATGATAGTCAAAATGTAGAAATTGAAAAATTTGGTGAACCAATTGTTCCTGATTATGCAATTCCATTTCATGGAGAAATTCTAGAAAAATTAGGTGGAGTTGATTTTGATTCCGCTCGCCGTGTTTCTGGAAATGGTTTTTATTATTTATTAGGAGATGTTGCAAGACTACACTCTGCAATTATTACTTATGCTAGAGACTTTATGATTAATAAAGGATTCACATATTGTATTCCACCTTTTATGATTCGTTCTGATGTTGTTTCAGGTGTAATGAGTTTTGAAGAAATGGATGCTATGATGTATAAAATTGAAGGAGAAGACTTATATTTAATTGGTACTAGTGAACACTCTATGATTGGAAAATTTAAAGGTCAAATTTTAGATAAGAAAGATTTACCTTATACTATGACTTCCTATTCTCCTTGTTTTAGAAAAGAAAAAGGAGCTCATGGTATAGAAGAACGTGGAGTTTACAGAATTCATCAATTTGAAAAACAAGAAATGATAGTGGTATGTGAACCAGAAGATTCTTGGAAATGGTATGATAAAATGTGGTCTTACACAGTAGAATTTTTTAGAAGTATGAGAATTCCTGTACGTACTTTAGAATGTTGCTCAGGAGACTTAGCAGACTTAAAAGCTAAGTCATGCGATGTAGAAGCTTGGAGTCCAAGGCAACAAAAATATTTTGAGGTAGGAAGTTGCTCTAATTTAACAGATGCTCAAGCACGTAGATTAGGAATTCGTATCAAGGGAGAAAAAGGTAATTACTATGCACATACTTTAAATAATACTGTAGTCGCTCCTCCTCGTATGCTTATTTCTATTTTAGAGAATAATTATCAGCCAGATGGTAGTGTAATTATTCCAGAAGTATTACAACCTTATATGGGAGGACTTACAAAATTAGAACCAAAAAAATAATTTTAAAAAAAACTTCTTATTTTATATAAGAAGTTTTTGCACTTTTTTTATACTTAAGAATATACTTTTTTAAGAGGTGTGTGTTTTATGAATTCTTGTGAATTTGTTACTCTAATATCTGGGTTAGCATGTGCTATTGCTCAAGGGAAATCTCAAAAAGAAATAAATACCCTTGCTACTTTTTTTGTTCAACTAGGAGATACTTTAGCTACACTTTCTGTGACAAATTTTAATTAATCTTACTACTGTGTAATATATAAACTTGGGTCAACATATTCTCCATCTTTTAATATTTCAAAATGTAAATGTGGATCATCTGCAATTTCAAATGTCGCAGTATTTCCTACAGTTCCTAAAGTTTGACCAGAAGTTACTTGCTCTCCTTCTTTTACAAATTCGGCTGTTAATAAATTCGAATATACGGTTTGATAACCACCATTATGTTCTAAAACTACGGTAATTCCATATCTTGGATCATTTTTAATAGATTTTACAGTTCCTTCTGCAGAAGCTTTTACAACGGTTGCTTTTTCTGCTGGAATATCAATTCCGTTATGTGTTACCCATTCTTGCAAAGTTTCTGAATATACCAAATCTTCCTTTGCAAATTTAACGCTAATTTCTCCTTCTACTGGTTTACTAAATGTCGGTTCCTTTTCTTCTTCCTTTGGTTTTTCCTCTTGAACTGTTGAAACCTCTACTTTTTCCTCTTTTGGTTGTTCTTCTACAATTTCTTCTTTTTCCATATTAGTAGTGTTGATAGCTATTTTTACATCATTTTCCATTTCATTAACACTTTTTCCTACAGAACTACTTACTTCTTGAGAAGTTGCCTGCTGATTCATTTGTTCTGTAGATGACATAATTGATTCCATTTGTATTTGTCCCATGCCTTGCTGTTCTTGTGGATTTACACTCATATTACTACTATATGCTAAAAAAGTAACTACAAACGCTAATACCGCAACTATTAATACTCCTGTTACCATATATATTAATCTTTTATTTTCCTTTTCTCCTCCTAAAAGCTTTTCTCCATTTCTCCTTCTTCGTTCCATACTCTTTCCTCCTTATTTTTTCTTTCGTTTTCATTATTACCAAAATTGTTAATTTTATACATCTATTTTACATATTTACAATTTCTACTCCTACATAAAAATGTTTGATAATTTCTCCATATTGACTTCCTTGTTTTGCCATGCTATCTGCTCCTGTTTGGCTCATTCCTACTCCATGTCCATATCCTATAACCTGAAATTTTACATTATCACCTTCAATTTGAACTGTAAAATTAGCAGAACGTAAAGAAAAAATAGTTCTCATTTCTACCCCAGATAATTCTAAATTTCCAACTTTCATTCTTTTTATTCGATTCCCATTCGTATATTCTAATACTTGTAATGCATCTTCTGCTCCAAAATCAATTTGAAAATCGGGATGTTTTTCTTGTATTTTGGTTATGAATTCTGTTTTTGTACAGGTATATTCTGATTTATATTGCGAATAATTTTCTTCTCCAGCAGTAGATACAGATTGTAAATAAGGATATCCTGTTCCTCCCCAAACATTTAAAGTTGTCTCTGTTTTTCCTCCACTATTAGAATGGAAAAATGCATTAATTGGTTGTCCTTTATAAGTAATGATTTTACCTTTTGTTTCATCCACTGCAGAAACTATTTTATTCCAATTCTCTTCTCTTTGCGCCTCTTCCCATCTAGATAGTCTTTTTTCCTTTGAAATCCATGCTTGACAGCAAGCTGAGCTATCACATATGCTTGCTTCTCCATGTTTATTATCATTATGAATGATTTTATATATAGTATAGGTTCTTGCAACTACTGCCTGTGCTTTTAAAGCTTCTTTTTCAAAACTTGCTGGCATTTCGGCAGAAACTACTCCATATAAATATTCATCTAATGCAATCTCTTCTATTGTATTTGTTTCTACATGTAAAAGCTTTATCGTATTATATTGTTTATAATCATAAGATTCTTTTTCTTTTATTTGATTTGTCATACTTACTGTTTCTTGATTGACAAATTTTTTAGTAAAAAGAATAGGAATTAAAAAACATATGATTATAAAAACAAAAATATATAAAATGATTTTTTTCATTTTTTCCTCACATTGCTAATTTATTTTTCATTTCTTCTAAGATTTTCTTTTCTATTCTAGATACTTGTACTTGACTAATACCTAAAATTTTGGAAACTTCAGTTTGTGTTTTATTTCTATAATAACGTAATAATATAATTTGCCTATCTCTTTCCTTTAATTCTTGCAACAATTTTTGTATAGATATGTGATTTGTTAGTTTTTCTGCTTCATCTTCTCCCGTTGAAAGTTTACTTGCTAAGTCAATTCCTCCTTCTTCATCTGCATATGTATTTTCATAAATAGAAACAACTGGCGTTACTGCTTCTAATGCTACTGCAACTTCTTCTTTAGATATTTTTAATTTCTCTGCTATTTTACCAATAGTAATTTCTTGACCATTTTCTGCTAAATAGCAATTTTGTATATCTTTTATTTTTCTTGCTAAATCACGAATACTTCGACTAACTTTAATACTACCATCATCACGAATAAATCTTTTTATCTCTCCTAATATGTAAGGTACAGAATAAGTAGATAACCTTACTTCATAAGAAAAGTCAAAACGTTTTATTGATTTTATAAAACCGATACAAGCAATTTGATATAAATCTTCTAATTCGTATCCTCTCTCTCTAAATCTTCTTACTATACTCCATATTAGCCCTGTATTTTCTTCTACTAATTTAGTCAATGCTTGAGAATTTCCTTTTTGTGCCTCCTTAATATATTCTAGATTATTCTCATATGTCATAAAACTCTCCTTCTTTTTCTGAGCTTTCTTTTTCTTGAGATACCTTCTCATCCTTTTTCTCTAAAGTTTGATCTTTTTTTATACTCTTTTTCATGCTTACTTTTGTTCCTAAATTAACAATAGATTCTACAATCACTTCATCCATAAAGCTTTCCATAATAGTGAATCCCATTCCAGATCTTTCTAAATTTGGTTTTGATGTGTATAAAGGCCTTTTGGCAATTTCTATATTTTCAATACCTTTTCCTGTATCTGATATTTCTATATAAACTGTATTTTCTTTCAATTTAGCTTCTACTTTTATAATTCCTTCTTCTATCCCATCATAAGCATGAATAATACAATTAGTAACCGCTTCTGATACAGCTGTTTTAATATCTGCTAATTCCTCAATTGTAGGGTCTAGTTGTGATGCAAAAGCTGCTACACTAATTCTTGCAAAAGCCTCATTATTAGATTTGCAAGCAAATTCTAATTTCATTTCATTATCATATAAACCTTTCATTTTTTCCTCCTAATTTGTTTTACTATATTCTTGAATTGGACAAATTTTTAGTACTCCTGACATTTCTAATATTTTGTGCACATTTTGATTCACATGAGAAAGTTCTAAAGAACCTCCTAGCATTTTAATCATCTTGTATCTTCCTAAAAGCATTCCTATTCCTGCACTGTCCATAAAAGTAACATGATGAAAATCAAATACAACTTTTCTAGGCATATATCTTTCAATTTCATAATCGGCAATCCTCCTTATTTCTTTTGTGGTATGATGGTCAATTTCTTCTGTTAATTGTAATACCAACGTTTTTGTTTCTATTTGAAAATTTACATTCAATATTGTTACCTCCTTGCTTGTCTTTTCTAGTTGTGATTATAATATATTTGGTAATTTTTTCCAATAGCAAATTTTAGGAAGTTTTGCCGAATTATAAGAACTTTTCGACAAAAAAATGCAAAAAAAAAAGTAGGTTTCCCTACTTTACATTCTCATCTGGACGATAATATTTTGTTCCTACCATTTTATCTGGTAGATATTGTTGTTCTACATAGTGACCAGGAAAATTATGAGGATATAAATACCCTTGATGATATCCAAAGCTTTCCATTCCCTCTGCTGGTGCATTACGAATATGCATTGGAATTTCTCCTGTATCTTTACTATTCACATCTGCTAAAGCTTCATTAATTCCTACATAAGAAGCATTAGATTTTTTGGAAGTTGCTACATATACAGCAGCTTCTGCTAAAATAATTCTTCCCTCTGGCATCCCCACCATATGTACCGCCTGCATTGCTGCGTTTGCTACTACTAACGCATTTGGATTTGCCATTCCTACATCTTCTGCTGCTGCAATAACAATTCTCCTTGCTATAAATACCGGGTCTTCACCACCTTGAATTGCTCTTGCTAAATAGAATAAAGTAGCATCTGGATCACTACCTCTCATCGATTTAATAAAAGCACTAATATTATCATAATGACTATCTCCATTTTTATCAAAAATTGCCTTTCTATTTTGTACACTATCTTTGGCAATCTGTGGTGTAATTTCAATAACGCCATCTGCATTTACTTTAGTAGTTAGCACAGCCACTTCTAGCCCATTTAATGCAGTTCTTACATCTCCATTAGCTGTTTGTGCTATTTTTCTTAATGTGTCATCCTCTATTTTTATATGATAACTTCCCAATCCTTCTTCTGCGGTTAGCGATTTTTTTAATACTTCATAGATGTCATCTTCTGTTAGAGGCTCTAATTTTATTACCATGGATCTTGAAATTAAAGCTTTATTGACCTCAAAATAAGGATTCTCTGTAGTAGCTCCAATTAAAATAACCGTTCCATTTTCTACATATGGCAATAATGCATCTTGTTGCAATTTATTAAAACGATGAATCTCATCAATAAATAATATACATTTTCCTGATGGATTCATTAATAAATTGCTTGCTTGTTCTATAGCATTCTTAATATCAGCAATTCCTGAGGTTACTGCATTAATTTGAATAAATTTGTACTTTGTGGTATTACTGATTACTCTTGCAAGAGATGTTTTTCCACACCCAGGTGGTCCCCATAGAATAATACTAGATAATCTATCTGCTTGGATAGTTCTGTATAAAATCTTATCTTTTCCTATAACATGTTTTTGACCAACATAATCATCTAAAGTTTTTGGTCTCATACGATATGCTAATGGTTTACTTAAGTCCATAAAGTTCCCTCTTTTCTACTTAGCTAAATTTTTTAGTCCCATACGAATGATTTCCTCTACAGTTGTATCTTCTGTGTTAACATTTTTTAATGCTTGTTCAATTTCTAATTTTGTATATCCTAATACTTGTAAAGCTGCTATTGCTTCTTTGATATTTTCATTTGTTTTTTCCAACATTTGTACTTCTTCTTGTATTGCCATATTTTCATCTTCTATAGAGTCTTTCTTTAATTTATCTTTTAACTCTAAAATTAATCTTTGTGCTGTTTTAGGTCCTACTCCAGGTAGTTTCTTGATTTTTGATACATCGTCACTAATCACAGCAACAATAAAGCTAGAAGGCGTAATATTCGATAGTATTTGAATGGCAAGTTTTGCACCAATTCCACTAACGGTTAATAATAGTTCAAATAAACGTAATTCATCATTATTATTAAATCCATATAAACTCATATCATCTTCTCTTACTCTTAAATAGGTATGTATTTTTACAGTTTCTCCTAACTCTCCTAATTTTTGAATTGCTGTTTCTGACATAAAAATTTTATATCCTACTCCTCCTACATCTACAATGATATATCCTTTTGTTTTAACTTCTAAACTTCCTTTTATATATGCAAACATTCCTCTATTTCTCCTTTATTATTTCTTTTACTACTTCTGCACAAATGAGTAGCCCTGCAACTGAAGGTACAAATGATACACTTGCAGGTGGCATTCCTCTTTCTTGTTTTTTTAAAGGTTCTTCTTCTGAATATAATACTTTTACCTTTTCTATACCTAATTTTTTTAATTCTTTTCGCATTACTTTTGCTAGTGGACATACTTTTGTCTTACTAATATCTGTTATTTTAAATTGATTCGGTTCTAGTTTATTTCCTGTCCCCATACACGAAATAACTGGCAAATTTAATTCTTTACATTTTTTTATGATTGCTATTTTTGAACTTACTGTATCTATGGCATCTACTACATAGTCATATGTAGTATCTAATACTTGACTATTTTCGTCATAAAACTCATTTATTGCTTGTATTTGTATAGCAGGATTAATTTCTATTACCCTTTTTTGCATTTCTTCTACTTTATATTTTCCTATATTTTTGGTAGTTGCTATAATTTGTCTATTGATATTACTTTCTGCTATTTTATCATGGTCCATGATTGTAATATTTCCTATTCCTGCCCTTACTAAACCTTCAGTCACATAGCCCCCTACTCCGCCAATTCCTATTATTGCTACTTTTGCTTTTTGTAGTTTTTGTAAGTTTTCTTCTCCTATTAATAATTCTGTTCTTGCAAATAAATTCATATTTTTTTCCTCTCTATTTTCATATGCTTAATTCACAATTTGCATTATATTATAAATCTATGTAAATTTCAATATTTTTACAAAAATTTGTTTGTTTTCTGTTATAGAACTTTTCTTACTTCAATAATATTTAACATACCTTAAATTTTTCATAATATGCAAAGGTAAAAATACATGTTATACTTAAGATATATACTATAAAATACCAAGGAGGCAATCAATATGCTTTATACAATTTTAAACTTACCAATTTGTATAAGTATTTTCGTTTTACGGCTTATGCTTGTTAGTACATAGCTGTTCTAAAAACAGTTACTCTTTTATGTATCAATCTAAAAAAAGGAAATTTGAGATTTATCCAAATTTAAAGAATAAATCTCAATACAACTTGTAACTTTACACCTAAAGGAGATGTCACGAAAAACGACATCTCCTTTGGTAGTAAGTAAAATTAACTTCTCTTCATTCTTGCTTTTGCCCATTTCAGCATCTCGGCTGCTTCTTGCTTTTCTTTTTCAGTCAGCTTGCGACCAAGCTTAGGGCAATAGAGAGGTTTGCAAATATTAGTCCATTCGCTAGATTTCTCAAGATTTCCTTCAATTACTCCGTTAACCTCGAGGCACACAGCCTTCATATCTCCATCTCTGAACCAATCATCTGGAGCAAGGTCAGGAAGTAATCTAAATGCATCACATTGGTCACAGCAACCACTTTCACCTAATCTCGTTGCATATTCCAGTTTTCCTTCGTTACTGATAACAACAACACTCATGCCATTTTTTTCATGTTCCTTGATTTCCCGAAGTCTTTTTTTACTTAGCATTTACATTCCTCCTTACAATAATTATTATGAAGAGTTACTTTATGTAAAACTTGCTTATGCAAGTTAATTCAATTATATTTATATTTTATGATAAAACTTCTCCTTTTTCAATAAACTTGGCAAATTTTATCCATAATTTTATTTTTCTTTTCTAATTGCTTTAAATACGTAATTTAACATAATTTTCTATTTTAACAAAATCTATTTTAATTTTTTCCCAATATTTTTAAAATTTTTTCAAATATTTTTTGATACCATCTTTTCTCTATACATTCTGTTAAATCTGTGACATTTGTATTTGCCATTTTACTTAGTTCTTTGTTCTTAAATAATTCATGAGTATTATATTTTTCGCTTAATTCTTTTTGATATTTTATTTCATTTTGCTTTAATTTTTCTTTAAATACTTTTCTTTCTTCATCATTACACCAATATTTCTGATTTATTATGGATAAAATAGCTATCGTCTTATTTTTCAATCCCATATCTCTTATTCTTTTACTATAATCCAATTTAGGCTTATATGTTTTTGATGTGTTTTCTTTCAAAAAATTGATAAAACTCTTTGGTATTTTATTAACATCAGTTTCTTGGGTATGTTCTAATATATCTAATGTTTCAGCTATAGCTTCCCTATATTCTTGGCTTATCATTTTTTCTCCTCTCTTTTGTTTAAAATTTATAGCTCTTTTTTACTTTTCTCATCTTCTTCTATTTTCTTATTTGCTGCCTCGATTAAATGCACTTGAGCCTCATCCGTTAAACCTTTTCTTGAGATTTTAGCTAAATCAATAGCTATATCATGAGCAGGTATCTTCGATTGTTCCTTAATAGTTTCACGCACTCCGCCAGCGAATAAAATACCACTATTATTATCTGAATAAATTGAATATCGTATACCACCAGATTCACCTACTAATTTTATATTAGGCTGTCCTTTTACTATTTTTTGTGCTTCACTATTAAAAAGATTAATTCCTTCTTCCCTTACATCTATACAACATAATTTATTTTGTTTGCCACTATCATTATTTTTCATTCTATATTGAATGCTTGGTGAAGATATTGTTCTATAATAATCATTGGTAATACTTGATACACCACCACAAAATCTATGATAAGTATATGTATTGTAATCATATATATCTTCAGCAGACGGTAATGGTTCATCTATTTCACCATATTTTCCAAATATTCCTTCTCGATCAAAATGACCAACCCCTAAAATTTTCCTTTTGCTCAATAAATCAGGAAGGGATTGTAAAAAAGTATTATAATCTTCTAAATTATATCTACCCGTTATAACATCATCCTGAATTTTTTGATTTAAATCTCTTATTCCTTGTATTTGTAGTTCACTTAATTTTTTTCCTGATTGTTCTTCATATTTTTTTAAATATCTTTCTAGACTATAAGAATCAAAATTATCATGAATTGTCTTTTTTAATTGTCCGAACCTATCTAACGTTAGTTCTTCAAACTTTTTATTTAATACATATTGATAACTACTCTTTTCATCATCTGTTGGATGTAAGTGTGAAGTCTTAATTATGATGTTCGCTAAACTTAAATCTGTTTCTCTTCCGTTTTGAGTTTGAATAGGTTCTATATTAGTTTCGTCATTTCTACTTTTTTCTTGCTTTTCAATAAGTGTTTGAATTTTTTTTCTAAATAAGTCCTCATTATTACCAAAATCACGAATATACATGATATCATTTAATCTTATTAAAAAATATGCTCCTCTTGGCTTTACCACAGGTTTCATTTCTCTTCTCAATATAATATTTCGTTCTTCTATCTTTGTACGATAATATGCTAAAGATTTTCGAGTATCCTCTACATAGTAACTACAAATTTCAGTTACTTTCATTCGAATTTTCCTCCCTTTATTTTTCATTGTTCTTTTATTATAACACATCATATAGGTATATGGAAATCTTTTTTCATATTTTTTCAAGCACAAGACTGTGACTCTATTGGATGATATTAAGTTTTTAAGTAAAAAAATCAACCAGATTTCATTTTCTGATTGACTTTTTGGTACTTCCTTGTTCTATAAAAAAATTCGAACAGATCTGTCAATGGTGCGAGTAATGGGATTTGAACCCATACGCTATAAAGCACACGCCCCTCAAACGTGCCTGTCTGCCAGTTCCAGCATACTCGCATAAACATAAAAAAGAATACTGTTTGCAGTATTCTTTTTTATTATAAAGTAATCTCGATATCTTGAAGTAAGAAATCTTTAAAAGATTTAAATGTGATTTCTTGATGCCAAAAATCATGTACTTCTTGGAATACTTTTTGTTGTTTTGGTGTTAATTCAACTTTTATCTCTTGAAATAAAAAGTTTTTAACTTTTGTCCAACCATTTACTTTTGTTGGTAAACTATTATTTTCAGCTTTATTTTCTTCTTGTCCTGCAAATTTAATATCTACTTGCTCCATGGTCACATTTCCTCCTTTGTAACTCTAATTTCGTCAATATATTTATACTATATTTTAAAAATAAAATCAATAGTTTTTCTTTATGTTTTTTAATTGTAATATTCTTGTAATATTTTGGTAAAATTTGTTATAATTCCATTTGTGTACCTAAGAAATTAGCAGCTGATTGTACTACTTTATTTTCCACTTCTGACATTTTTGTATTAGCATCCTTTGATAAAAGTACAACACTTCCAATTACATCTCCATCGGAAATAATAGGATATACTACTTGAGAATTATTCTTTTTATCCCCTTTATCATTTTGAGTAACTGGTACTGCAATATTATTGTTTTCTTTACTAATATAGGCTTCTTTGTCATCCATAATTTTTTCTAAGTCTTTACTCACTGCTTGCTCTAAATATTCCTTTTTAGAAGCACCTGACACAGCAATTACTGTATCTTTATCTGTAATACAAGCAATATGTCCTGTTGTTTTAGCCAAAGTTTCTGCATATTCTGTTGCAAATTCTGATAACTCTCCAATTGGAGAATATTTTTTTAATATAATTTGTCCTTCTCTATCTGTAAAAACCTCTAGCGGGTCTCCTTCTTTTATGCGAAGAACTTTTCTTATTTCCTTTGGAATAACAATTCTTCCTAAATCATCTATACGTCTTACGACACCTGTTGCTTTCAAAAAAATTCCCTCCTTTATTTTTAGTCTACACTTATTATGTCAAAAAAGGAAATTTTTATGCAGTAAAATGGTGACTGCCAACTTTTACATATTTTCTTGTTTTTGTGGTAATAACTTTGGTTTGAATTTATCTATAATTTTCCCTAATTCTATCGAAAAATCTTGTAGCATAACAATTTTAATGGTTGTCTCTTTTCCATCAATATAATCATCTATTACTTGTTTTAGTTTTTTAATTTGTGGAATTTCAGGCTCTATTTGCTTTTTATTTCTTCTTGCTCTTTCTGATAACATTTCTTTTATTGTTACAATATCTTCATTACTTGCACAGGAAATTCTCTGAAACATTTGGAATGTATCATAATATTTAAAAATAGGTACATTCATACATTCTTTTGCAAATTTATCATAGAATATTTCCATTTTCATTGGAATATTTTTAAATACATCTTCTGCTTTTTCCATATACATTTTATCTTCTAATTTACTATTAATTTCATTAAAGTATTTAATAATTTCTTCCATTTCAGATCCTGCAACTTCAACAGATATTTGATCTAATTCTTCCTCTACATTTTCACAAAAGTCTGCATTTAAAGATGCTAAATTTAGACCTGTCATAAATACACTTTTAATCATTTTTATATCATAATTGATTAAACCTTTTTTTATGAAGTAACTAAAATAAGCAAATAATTTTACAATTTCAATTGGCTTCAATCTTCCATTTTTTACGTCATCTAAAACTTCTTCTATTACTCCATCAAATTGATCATCTGTAATCTTCCAATATTCTTCAGTAAGTAATCTTTTATATCCTGGAAGTTTATCTGTATCTACAGTATTAATAATAACCTCCATGTTATCTTTGAATACTTTCATATCAAAAATACGAGTACGTACATATATTTCAATAAATTTAAAGAAACGATATTCAGCTTTAAAGTTATAATAATAATTGTTATCAAATTCTTTAATATAAAATTGTCTATTATCCATGAATACCCTAGAAGATACTAATATTGCTTTGTATTCTTCATTACTATTAATATTGACAAATTTATCTTTGGTTACTTTTCCTGCTTTTATTTCAAACGAAATAGCTATCGTAAAAATAAGCATCGTTTGCATAACTCTATGATTTGTATTAGGGTATGATTTATTTACCATATCAAATATTTTTTTAAAGTCATTTAAAGCATGTTTTAATATTCTTAAGTTTCGTGTTCCACTTTTATTAAATGTTGAAATGATAAGTGCTGTATTTTCTCTTAAAAATCGAATTAAATCTGGATATCTTTCATATCTCATTAATAAACCACTAATAATATAATTAAACTCTGGAGCATATTCAAAGGTTTCTCCGATTAATTTTTCTTTAATTCTTTCATAATCATTTGCCTTGTCAAAAACATATTCAATGGTATCTTGTATCCTTTCTACCATAGGTTTATCCGTTTTCTTAATTAAATCTCCTTCTTTGTCTAATAAATAGGTGGCAATAAAAGTCTTCATTTCTAAGTTACTACTTTTTAATTTGGTAGAAAGTTCTTTTTCATTACATATAATAATTGTTTTAATATGGTCATGCTCTACAAAATTATTAATATACCCTAATATATCAATAACATCTACATTAGCTCTTTCTAGGTCGTCAAAACATAATACTTTATCATCTGTAGAGAAAAATTCTCCATAGTCTAATTTATCTCCATTTTGTGTAACACCAAAAAAATTAGCCATATCTAACCCTGTTTTAGCATATTCTGGTATTGTATTTTGTCCACTTATATCCATGTATTTCTTCAAATTTTTGTCCATTAATTGCGTAGTTTCTATAAATATCTTTTTACTAATTTCTTCTAAGTTTGAAATACCATACAAAGACATATAAATGGTTCTATAGCGCTTTCCATTTAACATCATAGATTCTATCTTATTACGTATTTTATTGTTCCAAAAATACGTTTTTCCACTTCCCCATTCGCCATTAAGCATAATTGCATAATCGGTATAGTCTGATCTGATATAATCTAAAATACTTTCTACTAAATCTTCCATATCTCACCTTTCCTTTTTCTTAATTTTTTAGTATATCTTTTGCTATTGTAAAAATAAGAATCTCTTTTACTCCATTTTCTTTTAATAGTCTTGCACAACTATTAGCTGTCGCTCCTGTTGTAAAAATATCATCAAAAAGGATAACTCTTTTTTCTTTTATTTTTTGTATATTCTGTATTTTATATACATTTTTACTATTAGCAAATCTTTCATTTTTTGTTAATGAACTTTGTGGTGTTGTATTCATTGTTTTTACTAAAACATCTGTAAAATGCTTGATATTTAACTCTTTTGCTATAACTTTACTAATTAATTCACTCTGATTATAGCCTCTTTCATTTTTCCTTTTTTTATGTATTGGAACTGGAATTATTATATCATAAGTTTTTAAAAATCTACATATTTTTTCATTTTTTATAATAATTTCTACAAAATAATCCAAAAGGTAAGATTGATTATTAAACTTATAATTTAAAATAATTTTTCGAATTTCTCCTTCATAAGAAAACATATATAAATGCTTTTGAAAAAATTGATGAGAATAATTTTGTAAATGAAATAAATTTTGTTTACTTATTGCTACAAAACAGTGATTACAAATTATGTTATTTACTCTTTTTCCACATAATATACACTTTTTCGGAAATAATAATGATAATAAATCGATTTTTTGCATAGGTAAATTTTACCTTTTTTATGTGAATATTCTATGAGCTTCTTGTAACTTCTTGCTATTTTTTGTATACATATTCTACTTAAGGCTTGCACATAATAAAAATGGAAAGGATGAATAAGTTATGAAACATCATACAAAACTTTGGTTAATCTTACTTATTTTTATCGTATTCGGTGGCATTGCATATTTTGTTTATAGCTTTTTTCAAAGTTCTTCTCAAACACAAACTCCTCCTCCCGGAGCAACACAAATTTCTACTGATGTAAATTATGTAGATACTAGTAAGCAAGAGAATCGAATGAAAAATTTACTTGAAAATAGGCAATCTACTACACAAAGTGCAACAACTGAAACAACTATTGCCGTTTTTGAAACTACTATAGGAGATGATGCTCCCGGCAGAGTAAAAAATATTGAACTTACTTGTTCTGTATTAAATGAAACTGTTCTACAACCAGGGGAAGTCTTTTCATTTAATCAAGTGGTAGGAGAACCTACTGTAGAAAGAGGATATCAGGAAGCTAAAATTATTGTTGACCACCAAACGACAACAGGAATAGGCGGAGGAAATTGTCAAGTAAGTAGTACTTTATATAATACTGTATTACAAATCCCTTCTTTAGCTATTGTTGAAAGACATGAACATGGAAAAGATGTTTATTATGTTCCTGATGGAAAAGATGCTGCTGTTTCTTATGGAGGTTTAGATTTTAAATTCCGCAATGATACTGGAAAGGTTATAAAAATAGGGGCCATCACTAATGGTAAAACTATTACTACTTCTATTATACAAATAGACTAAAGAGAAAAATTCTCTTTAGTCTATTTCTAAGCCTTTTTTATGTTCTTTTTCTTTTTTTTCAAATATTTCTTTTATTTTTTTCACATTTTCTATTTCTTGATCAATTCTTGGTTCTCTATTTTCTGCTCTTTTCAAACGAATTTCTATCCATTTTCTTTGAAACTCTACTGGTTGTTCTTTTTCTAATTTAATCAAATAACTTAGTACTTCTCCTACTTCTTGCGTCCATTCATTTTGAGCAAAAATGGCTTCTTCATTTCTGTTAAAATACATACCTAATGGATACTGGTATAGTTTTTGTTCTTGTATTAATTTTTTCAACGTAATTTTTACATGTTCTTCAATAATTTTTTCATGTTCTTGTGATAATTCTAATCGATAAGAATGCACATCATCTGGGAGTACAATAAATTGCTGATACTTTTTTTGCATTTCTATGCATCTATCCTCTAGTTGTAATAAATTCCACTTTCTAGCTTCATCATTTAATCTATCTTCTTCTTTTCGCCTTCTGCTGTAATATTCGTCTCTTTCTTCAGGAGGTATATCAATAAATTTTCTTTCTTGTTGTTTAAAAATATCTCTTTCTTTTCTTGTTTTTAATAATCCTATACATTCTCCTAATGAACTATCTTCTCTGTGAATACATCTAGTAACATAAAACAAAAGTCCATATTCTAACATAGGCTTATTTTCAATTCCATGCGTAAAATATTTTTCTATATATTTATTTAACATTGTTCAACATCCCTTTACAATATATCCTTACATTTCTATCCTTTTTGCAAATTTTTTTGCTAAAAGTTTTTTTATTGGCTCATTTTCTTTTTTCTCTAAATTTTTATCCTCTTGTTGAATTTCTTGCACTACTTTTTGTACTTCTTTTAAAATTGGCATATCTTCAAATAAATTGGCTATTTTCAATTCTGGTAATCCATGTTGCCTTGTTCCAAAAAATTCACCCGTTCCTCTTAATTCTAAATCTTTTTCTGCAATTTTGAATCCATCATTTGTTTCTTGCATAATTTTCATTCGTTCTTTCGTAATACTTGAACCACCTTTACATTTTAAAATACAATAAGATTGATTTTCTCCTCTTCCTACTCTTCCTCGTAATTGGTGCAGTTGTGCTAAGCCAAATCTTTCTGCATTTTCTATAATCATAATACTTGCATTCGGTACATTTACCCCAACTTCAATTACTGTAGTGGAAATAAGTATTTGAATTTTTCCTTCTTTAAATTCTTGCATAATCCTATCTTTTTCTTTTGCTTTCATCTTTCCATGTATATATTCTACATGAAATTCAGGAAATAATTCTTTTTGATATTTTTGTGATAGCTCTATTACAGAATTTAATTTTTGTTCTTCATCTTCTTCAACTAGAGGACATACTACATATACTTGCCTTCCTTCTTGTATTTGCTTTCTAATAAAATTATTTACCCTTTGTTCCATACTTTTTCCTACGGCAAATGTCTCTATTTTTTTACGGTTTGGTGGCAATTCATCAATAATGGATATATCCAAATCCCCATATAAAATTAATGCTAAGGTTCTTGGTATTGGTGTTGCCGTCATAACTAATACGTCTGGATTTTTTCCTTTACTTGATAGTGTAGCTCTTTGCCTTACTCCAAAACGATGTTGTTCATCTGTTACAACTAATCCTAATTTTGAAAATTCTACATTTTCTTGAAGTAGCGCATGTGTTCCTATGATAATATCTATTTTTCCTTGTTTTAAATTTTCTAATATTTCTTCTTTTTTCTTTTTAGTAATACTACTAATTAATAATTCACAACAAATTCCATATGGTTCTAATATTTGTTTAAAACTTTCTAAATGTTGCACAGCTAGGATAGAAGTTGGTACCATAATCGCTGCTTGATATCCACTTTTTACTGCTTTATAGCTAGCAATGATAGATACAACTGTTTTTCCAGATCCAACATCACCTTGTAGCAAGCGATTCATGGCTATTTCTTTTTCCATATCTTGATTAATTTCTGCAAGTACTCGTTTTTGTGCATTTGTTAATGTAAATGGTAGCTTTTGAATAATTTCTTCTATAGAAACTTCTTTACTAAATGCAATTCCCTTTCCTTTTTCGTATTCATTTTTTATATTTACTAATCCTAATTGCATGGATAGTAATTCTTCAAACACTAACCTTTTTCTTGCTTTTTCAAAATCTTCAAACGTTTTAGGAAAGTGTATGTTTTCTATTGCTTGATTGATTTCTTCTAAATTTTCTTTCTTTTTTATATATTCCGGAAGTGTTTCTTCTAGTCCATTTTCTTTTTTAACTTCTGCTAGTCCATTTTGGATAATCCCTCTTAGTGTATTTTGCGTGAGTTTATAGGTACTTGGATAAATAGGAATAATTCGCCCTGTATTTTTGTTAGTATTCTCATCATCAAAAACAGGTGAATTCATTTCTATTTTTCCTGCTTTTATAGATACTTTTCCATAAAATTTATATGTATTACCTAAGATAAATTTATGTTTTAAATACGATTGATTAAACCAGCTTAAAATACATGTTCCTGTGTCATCTCTTACTATTAGTTTATATATGGTCATATTTTTTCTAACACGATTTTCACTCATTTTAGAAACAACAGTTGCTTCTATCAAACTTTCTTCTCCATCTTGTAATGCATATATTTTAGTTACTTTTCCTCTATCTTCATAGGTTCGAGGATAATATGTAATTAAATCTTCTAAAGTATAGATATCTAATTTTTGCAATAAAATAGCTCTTGCTGGTCCAACACCTTTTACATATTGCACTTCTTTATCTAATTCTAACATACTTCCTCCTTTTTTTGTTATTGTATCATGCAATTTTTAGGATGTAAATATGTTAAAAATATTTTTGTGAATTACTTTAAGAGCTTACTTTTATATACATTCCTATATGAATGTTGCCAGCTGTCTTATTAATGACTTCTGGCAACGTAAAGAATAAAGTATAGTAAATGGTAATACGTAATTATTACATATCACCATTTTTCACTATATATTTACATACATTTACACAAGTTAGCTTAACATGCTTCAATACATAATTATTATATTTTTCTAATTGCTAAGACACAGGCACGATCACTGGACGAAATCCACCATGGCAATTGCTATTGCCACTGTCACGATGAAAATAGAATCTACCTGCATGTGAGTTATCCAATAAAAGGGCTCCTCTTAACACAAACGGAGCATTCAAACTGGCAAAGTATGAGTAGTCATCTTGCCATGAGCTAGTACCAGTTCCAGTCGTAGAAGTCTCTCTTATCCCGATCTCCGTATATTTTCGTATTCTTTGCATAGTTGCTATTGCTTGCTATATCTAAGTTTTCTTCTGTATCTTGCTTTGTATTATTATCCGCACTACTAT
>CALWZX010000011.1 GCA_944386125.1 uncultured Clostridia bacterium
TATAATAAAGGCTTCTGCTAATCCATTAGGTTTTTCTTGAATTTTATAAGAAAAATGCATTCCCCATTGCGAGCCATCCCCTAAAAGAGCTTCAAATGTGACAATATCTCTTGGCGTTGATATAATTAATATTTCTTGTATTTCTGCTTGCATTAAAACAGATAATGGATAATATATCATTGGTTTATCATATACTGGCATAATTTGTTTGGATATAGCAAGGGTTAAAGGATACAATCTAGTTGCACTACCTCCTGCTAAAACAATTCCTTTTCTTCTTTTCATACATACGTTTCCTTTCTTTTTATTCGTTAAAATCATATCATTATGTTGTGGATTTTTCAAGTATTTTACATGAATTTTTGGTTTTCTAAATAGTTTAACGTAAATATGGGTATTACTTTAACAAATATTACTTAAATATTTTTTCTTTTTTGTTTTATACTAATATTAGATGTTATATGCATAAGGAAGTGAGTTTTGTGAATCAAATTGTTAGTGTGATATTAACTCGCGCTCAAAAGAAAAAAATTTATAAAAAATATAGTATTCTATTTTTGTTATTGCTTATTATTTGCAGTATTCTATTTTTTATTTACATTTTTCGTGAATTAGAAAAGTATAAAAATGAACAAATTTCCCAATCTTTAGCCAACAAATTTAGTATTACTAGTTTATATGCTGGTTCTTCTTCCTATTCTAGCTCCTACGCTATACAAGAAAGTGTCAATTTACCTTTTGTTATTGGTATGATTCGTATTGATAAAATAGATGTATTCTATCCTATTCTATCTTTTACTTCTAAGGAAAATTTAAAAGTTGCTCCTTGCAAGTTTTATGGTCCTAACCCGAATGAAGTAGGTAACCTTTGTATTGCTGCTCATAATTATGTAGATAATAAATTGTTTAGCAGAATTCATACACTTGAAAGTAATGATTGTATTCAAATTTCTAATTTACAAGGAAACACCTTAAATTATTATGTTTATGCTATATACGAAGTAGAAGATCATGATGTATCTTGCACCTCACAAGATACACAAGGTAATAAAGAAATTACTTTAATTACTTGCAATAATGTTAATGGTACACGTGTTATTGTAAAAGCTAGAACATAAGCAAAAAAAATAAAGCTAATGATAAATGTGTTTAGCTTTATTTTTATTTACTTATATATTATAATCTCTTACTTTTTTAAATGTATATACCGCAAAAACTCCAAAAACAATAATTAATGCGAAAATTGCATAATCACTTGCATCACCTGTTTGTGGTAAATTCGTATTATTGGTATATGTGCTTCCTGCAGTGTTAGTTGTTGTATTAGTTGTAATAGTAGGTGTTTGTACTGGTGTATTAGTTGTTGGTGTTTGTGTATTAGCTGCTGTATTTGTTGTTGTATTTGCAGTAGCATTAGCATCTGTTCCAAGCCCTGGAATTTGAATAGGTGAACCTGTTGCCAATACTTGAGTAGTTGCTAATACCAATAACATTATTATCATCATACTTATTATTATTTTCTTTGTTAATTCTCTTCTCATACTATTTTTCTCCTTTTCTTTTTTTATTATTATTGTTCTTTTTGCTATAATTATACATTTGATTAATTTTTTTCATTCATTATTTATAGTTTACCTCTTTTTTTTATATACGTCAACATTTTTTGCTTTTTTTAAATTTACATTTTTGTAACAAAAATATTACAGAAACATTACACATTAAATCTAAATAATACTACATCGCCTTCTTGCATGATATAGTCTTTTCCTTCTGAACGAATTAATCCCTTTTCTTTGCATGCATTCATAGAACCTTCCTTCATTAAATCATCATATGATACAATTTCAGCTCTTATAAAACCTCTTTCTATATCACTATGAATTTTCCCTGCAGCAGCTGGTGCTTTTGTTCCTTTTCGTATTGTCCATGCTCTTACTTCAGGTTCTCCTGCTGTTAAAAAGGACATTAACCCCAACAAGTCATAACTTGTTTTTACTACTTTATCTAAACCAGATTCTTTTAGTCCTAAAGCTTCTAACATTTCTTGTTTGTCCTCTCCCTCTAGGCAAGATAATTCTTCTTCTATTTTTACACATAAAGGGATAACTTTTGCATTTTCTGTTTTGGCAAATTCTTTTACTTGTAGAACCATAGGAGCATTTTCCGCATCTTCTATTTGTGATTCTGCAACATTTGCTATATATAAAACAGGTTTTGCCGTTAACAAATAAAAATCTTTTAACATTTCTTGTTCTTCTTCTGTTAATTGCACTGTACGTGCACATTTTCCTTCCTCTAAAGCTTTTTTTATTCTTTCTAATGCATTGATTTCTATTTGATATTTTTTATCTGCTTTTATTTTTTTCTTAGCATTATCCAACCTTTTTTCTGTCATTTCTAAATCAGAAAAGATGAGTTCTAAATTAATGGTTTCTATATCTCTCAAAGGGGAAACACTGCCTTCTACATGTATGACATTGGGATCTTCAAAACATCTAACTACATGAGCAATTGCATCTACCTCACGAATGTGTGATAAAAATTTATTTCCTAAACCTTCTCCCTTGCTTGCTCCTTTTACTAAGCCTGCTATATCTACAAATTCTACTATAGCATGTGTAATTTTTTGTGAATGATACATCTGTGCAAGATGTTCTAACCTTTCATCTGGTACAGGAACAACACCAACATTTGGTTCTATTGTACAAAAAGGATAATTCGCACATTCTGCTCCTGCATTGGTAATGCTATTAAATAATGTGCTTTTTCCCACGTTAGGAAGCCCCACAATACCTATTTTCATATTTTTCTTCCTTTCTTCTTATATTTCAAAGGATTTATTTTTTTATTAAACTTGGAGCTTACAACCGGGATTGAACCGGTGACCTCAGCCTTACCAAGGCTGCACTCTACCAACTGAGCTATGTAAGCATTTTCATACTTTCTAAGTATAGCATAAGCTTCTTAATTAATCAATACTAATTTTCAAAAAACTCTAGTATAATATTTCGTTACCATTCACTCATCTTTGATTACGTATATAAATGTGAATAGTAACGAATTTCTACTAGAGAGCTTTTGTTACATATTATTGTCTATCATAGGAATTAATTGTTTTTTTCTAGATACTACACCTTCTAAGAAAGCTGTATGATTTACTAAATTACATGTTTTTTCTATAATGTCTGTTCTTTCTCCTAAAGCAATAATTTCTGAATTTCCATTTACTATATCTGTAATAGCAAATACAAATAAGTCTATTCCTTTATTTTTAATTTCTGCCTGCATTTCTTTTTCAATATTCGTTTGTCTTTTCATAACACTTGGAATATCTACTGTATTAACTTGTGCAATTTTATATGTTAAACCATTTTTTTCTAATGATTTAGCATCTAAGTTGATTAATTCTTCTTCTGATAAATCATCTAAAGCTGTTCCTGCTTTTAACATATCCATTCCATATGTTTTAAAATCTTTGATTCCTGATATATTAGCAAGTTCTTCTACAACTCTAATATCATATTTTGTACAAGTTGGTGATTTGAATAATAGAGTATCAGAAATAATAGCACTAAGCATTAATGCAGCTTCTTCTTTACTTATTTTTTGTAATGATGGACGTCTTTTAAATTCTTCATAAAGAATAGTTGATGTACAACCATATGGTCTTGTGGTATAGAATAAAGGCTCTGAAGTTTCAAAATTAGAAATTCTATGATGATCAATAACTTCTAATATTTTTGCTTTTTGAATTCCTTCTGCACTTTGTCCGAATTCATTATGGTCTACCATAATAACTTTTTGTCCCTCTTCCAAATTAGTTAATAATTCAGGAGCTTGCATGCCTAAATAATCTAATACAAATTTTGTTTCTTTATTGATATTTCCTAATCTCATTGCTTTTGCGGGCATATTGGTTCTATTGTCAATACTTGCTTGAACTAAACTTGAACAAATAGAATCTGTGTCTGGATTTTTATGACCAAATACTAAAATTTCTTTCATGTTTCTACATCCCTTCTTTTTTATCTTCTTCTATATTTTTTATGGCTTTTTTTCGTATTCTTTGAATAGCATTATCTACCGATTTAACCGGTGCTTCTAATTTTTCTGCTATTTGCACATACGTTTTTCCTTGTATATAATAGGTAAGTACCTGTTTTTCAAAGGTACTTAGGTTTTTATGTATGGTTTCTTCTACGTATTGATAATATTCTTGCCTAGTAATGGTATCTAATGGGTCTTCTACTTCATTTCCTTGAAATTTATCTAATAGTTGTTTGTCATCATCTTCTTCATAGGCTGTACTATTCAAAGAAAGATATCCGTTTAATGGCATATGTTTTTGCCTATTAGAAGATTTTATTGCTGTAATTAATTGTCTTTCTATACACATATTCGCAAAACTTTTAAAAGAATTTTGTTTATCTTCTTTATAACTTTTCACTGCTTTAAATAAGCCAATTAGACCTTCTTGTATAATGTCTTCTTTTTCTGCTCCTACTATGAAGTATTTGCTTACTTTCATATTGACTAATTCTTTATATTTATCTATTAAGTATTCTAAAGCGTGATTATCTCCGTTTTTTGCTTTTTGAATCAATTTCTCATCTGACATATCTTCATAAGAATGAAAAGAATATATGTGATTCATTTGTGTATGCTCCTCCTCATAATGTCTTACATATTTAATTATACGGCTTATTGAGCTTAAAGTCAAGGTTTTTGGTACATTTTGTCAGTTATTTCCTATAAGTTTGTGGCTTATGTATATGCCGTAACCCATGTTACATTTCCCAATGAATTGGATTTTCTTTTAAATACGGATATCCTAAATTGATTTCTTCTATATCTTGTACAAAATGTTCCCCTAATATTGTTGATAGATTTTTTAATTCCTCATTATTTTTACTTTCTGCTCCATCATTTTTCTTAATATTTCCTATTCCATAACTTGCACCACATTCTGATAACCAATAATTATTGTTGATTATATCTTCCGTACTTTCAGTATACAAATGTGCTATAATTCCTCCTGTATATCCTGCTTTTCCTTCTTCTATTTCTACTTTTCCTGCATGATAACAATTTTGAATATTTACATTATTGGCATACCCTATAATTCCTCCCATAGCACCTATTCCATGAATATACCCTAGATTATAGCAATTTATAATTTTCTTTTCTTGTTTTTCATTAGAATCCACATTTCCAACAATTCCTCCTGCTTGTCTTCCTTTATCTATATCTGCCAAAGAATATACTTCACCTATATTAAAACACATCTCTATTGTGCTACTTTCGGTATTACTTCCTAAATTTCCAGAAATTCCACCAACACCATAAAAACCTTGTTCTGATAAATATACTTTTCCTTTATTAGCACATTTGCTAATTACTCCACCTGATGAAGTGCCTGCAATTCCTCCTACATGGCTATATGTTCCATCAATTTCTGCTTCATTATAGCAATATTCTATTGTTGCTGAAAATTTTCTCCCTACTATTCCTCCTACAGATTTGTACCCACTTATATTTGCTTTATTAACACAGTTTTGCACTAGTCCATCATTACCTGCACCTATAATTCCCCCTACTACTTCTATTTTAGGGTTAGTATCGCTTTTCACTATTCCATAATTTTCACAGTTTTTAACGGTAACATAGGAAACATCATCTGTATTAAATATTCCTCCTGCAATTCCCCCTAAATAGTTTCCTTCTGCTTGTACACTTCCGTAATTTTTACAGTTTTCAACTAACACATTTGCATTAAAATCACAATTTCCAACAATTCCACCTGTTTGGCTGGCTTCTCCTTCCCAGCTTCCTCCCTGAATATTGCCTCTGTTGATACAATTTCTAATCGTATTCGTATTTCTTCCCGCAATTCCTCCTGTTAAATGGTAATCCCCTATTACCTTTGTTTCATTGGTACAATTTTCTATAACTCCTTGATTTCTCCCAACAAAAGCTCCTGTTTCATAATAACCGTGTATATAAGAATCTGCAATTGTTAAGTTTTTAATTATTCCTTCTTTTCCTACATATCCAAATAAGCCTGTACAAAATTCCGTTTCTTCATTTTCCTTAATGTATAAATTTTGAATTGTGTAATAAAATCCATCTAATTCTCCATTAAATTCTGTTTTTATACTTGTTTCTTCTTCTTCATTTTCAATTCTAGAGTTGCTATTTCCAATAGGAATAAAGTTTTCTCCTTGCAATAGTTCTCCTGTTTCTTGATTAAACTTTGCACCACAGTCAATATTATTTGTTATATATACTTTTTTCCCTTGATAATCATTACCTTCTGCTACATTTTTAGATAATTCTTGTAAACCTTTAAAATCACTAATAAAAATATATTTATCATTTATTGTAACAATTCCATTTTCTTCTAACTCTTGTTCATTAACTAATTGATCATCTATTATTTTTTCTTTTAAGGTTTCTACATCATCTAATTCCATTTCTAATCTATACATATTCATTAGTTCTTCTATTTGTGCATCTTCACTTTTACTTTTTGCCTCATAGGTTTTATGAATCAGCCCATTATCTCCCATTATCATGCCTATAGTTACCCATGTTAATATAATCAAAATAACTATGGTAATTACTAAGGCAATCAATGTTATTCCTTGCTCTTTTCTGGTGTTTTTCTTCATTTCTATCCTCCGTTTTTTCTTTTCATTTTATTCTTATTGCCGAAAAGAATCCACATTTTTTATGTGAATTCTTGTAGCTTTATTCTATTGTTAATACTGGGTTTGCACTATTTAAGTCTAAAGAAGAGTTTCCATTATTTTTCCATACATCATCTACATATACTTTTACTTGAACAGTACCTACACCGCTTACAGAAAGATTAATTTTTGTTGTATTTTTTGGTTTGGTTTCGCTATAAATGGTTTCTCCATCTACTTCCACTCTCACTTTTACTTCTGGTACTTTTTCTCCACTAGTTGTATTGTTTTCTTCTGGCTCTTCATAATTTAATAAGGATTTTAAGTTAATGTTAACTGTACCTGTTTTTTCCTCAGCAAATTTGTTGACAGTAATGGTAACTGTTGTTCCTTCGTCTACTTCTTTTCCTACATCTAGACTTTGTTTTAATACTGTACCTTCTGTTTTTGATTTATCTTCTTCGTATACTACTACTGCTTTTAATTTTAAATCTTCTAATGCTTTTTTAGCTGCTTCTTCTGTAGAACCTATTACATATGGTACACTTACTACTTCAATACCTGTACCAGTACTTACATATACTTTTACAGTTTCACCTGCTTTTATTTCTGTATTTTCTTCTGGTTCTTGTTTAATAACATAGCCTTCTTCTACTTTTTCACTAGTTTCTTCTATTTTTTCTATTTTTAATTTAGCATCTGTAATATCTTTTTCTGCTTCGCTATATTCTTTTCCTGCTACTTTTGGTACAGTAGTCATTTCTGTTCCTTTGCTAATTACATAAGATATTTGTGCATTTTCTTTGATGGTATAGTTTGCTCTATATGGTGGCTCTTGAGAAATTACCTTTCCTGCTTCTATTGTATCGCTATATTCTTCTGTATAGCTTACTTGAAATTTAGTATCTTTTAATAAAGCTTCTACTTCTTGCTGTGTTTTTCCTGTTAACTCTGGAATTTGCACATTTTTTCCTGTACTTAAATCCATAGCTAATTTTACACTTAACATAGTAATAGCAAATATTAGTATACAAACAAGTATAATAATTGCCACTTTGGTTTTAGGATGTTCTTTAAAGAATTTTCCTATTTTGCTTTGTTTCTTCTTAGGAGCTTTTTCTTCTTCTAACATATCTTCTGTAATAGTATTCATTCTTTTCGTTGCACCAAAATCTTGTGGTTTTTCTTCTACAAATTCTCCTTCTGGATTTTTTATAGCCAAGTTTAAATCTCTAAGCATTTCTGTTGCAGTTTGATAACGTAAGTTGGGATCTTTTTGCATTGCTTTCATGATAATTTGATTAACTGCTAAAGGAATACTAGGATTTAATCTCATTGGATCTACAGGCTTTTCTTGCATATGTTTTAAAGCTATCGATACAGGTGTATCTGCATCAAATGGTACTCTTCCGGTTACCATTTCATACATAACTACACCTAAGGAATATAAGTCAGATTTTGCATCTGTATATCCTCCTCTTGCATGTTCTGGTGAAAAATAGTGTACTGAACCAAGAGTTGTACCAAATGCCGTGATGGTAGAATTAGAAACAGCTTTTGCTATTCCAAAATCAGTTACTTTTGCTACGCCATCTTCTGTAATGATAATATTATGTGGTTTTATATCACGATGAACAATATTATTTTTATGAGCTACTTCTAATGCTGATGCAATTTGTGATGCAATATTCACTGACCATTTCCATGGAAGTGCACCATCTTCATCTATAATTTCTTTTAATGTTTTTCCTTGTATTAGCTCCATAACAATATAATAGATGTTTCCTTGAAATTCATGTCCTACATCATAAATAGATACAATATTAGGATGTGTTAAACTTGCTGCTGCTTGTGCCTCTATATTAAATCGTTTGATAAATTCTTCATCTGTTGTATATTCATCCTTTAGTACTTTTACGGCTACATAACGATTTAATACATGACATTTTGCTTTATATACGGTTGCCATTCCTCCGTTTCCTATTTTTTCTAATATTTCATATCGATTTCCTATATATTTTCCTACTAAATCCATACTATTCCTCTCCCTTTGTTTTTCTAGTTTAATATTACAATTGCAGTAATATTATCATATCCCCCTTGCTTATTGGCTTCTTGTATTAGGTAATTAGCTGATTCTTCTTGCTTACTCATAATAATTTGATAAATGGTAGTGGTATCTAACATATTGGTTAGTCCATCTGAACAAATCAGTAAAATATCTCCTTTTAAAAAGCCTTTTACCATAGTATCTGGTTCTACATAAGGTGTACAACCTAATGCCTTCATTAACATATTTTTCTTTGGATGATGTTCCGCTTCTTCTTTTGAGATAGTTCCATCTTTTAATAGTTTTTGTACATAGCTATGATCTGTAGTTAATCTTCTCATAAATTCTTTTCGTATTCTATATACTCTGCTATCTCCAATATGTCCAATATATACCTTATTATTATATATTACACAAACTTCTAAAGTAGTACCCATTCCTTGTAAATTTTCATCTTCTTTAGATTTTTCATATACTACCATGTTGGCATATTCCATAGCGTTTTTTATTAGTTTTAATATTTCTTCTTTTTCCTTTGGAATTTTATCAAAATTGCTTTCTATATAACTTTTTACCGTAGTGGTTGCCATTTTACTAGCTATATCGCCACCATTGTATCCTCCCATTCCATCCGCTAATATATAAATTTTTAAAGGATTATTTTCTTCTGCTATATAGTAAAAATCTTGATTGGTATCTCTTGCCTTTCCAATATCTGTTCGAGCAAAAGCCTTCATATATTCCTCCTTACATGATTATTTTAAATTCTTTTTTCTTAGTTGTCCACAAGCGGCATCAATATCTGAACCTAACTCTCTGCGAATTGTTGCTACAATGCCATGTTCATTGAGGTAATCTCTAAAATGAATGATGTTTTCATTACTACTTTTAGAAAATTTTCCATTTTCTATAGGATTAATAGGAATTAAATTTACATGACATAACATTCCTTTTAATAACTGCACCAGTTGCTTTGCATCTTCTCTATTATCATTATTATCTTTTGCTAATGCATATTCAAAAGATACTCTTTTATTAGTCATAGCAATATAATCTTTACAAGCTTGTATCAACTGTTCTATTGGGTATTTTTGGTTGATTGGCATCATTTTACTTCTTTTTTCATTGCTTGTTGCATGAAGTGAAATAGATAATGTACATTGTATATTTTCTTTAGCTAAATCATATATTCTAGGTACAATACCACTAGTAGATATACTAATATGTCTTGCTCCTATGGCTAAGCCTTTTGGATGATTGATAATACGAATACTATTTACTACATTCTCATAATTATCAAGAGGTTCACCAATTCCCATAAATACAACATTGGATATTCTTTCTCCAGTATCTTGCTCTACTGTTAAAATTTGTTCTACGATTTCTCCTGCCGTTAAACTTCTTACAAAAGGAATTCCCGTAGATGCACAAAATTTGCACCCCATTTTACATCCTACTTGTGATGATACACAAATTGTTTTTCCATAAGAATATTCCATTAGTACTGTTTCAATAGCATTTCCATCTAATACATCTAATAAATATTTTTTTGTTCCATCTTTGGATTCTTGTTTCTTTAAAATTTGAAAATTACAAATTGTGTAATGTTGTTTTAATTTTTCTCTTAATGCTAAAGAAAGGTTTGTCATATCGTCAAAACTTTTTACTTTTTCTACATATAGCCATTGAAAAATTTGCTCTGCACGATATGGCTTTTCTCCCATTTGTTTTATTTCTTCTTTTAATGCATCTAAATGATAATCTTTTATATTTTTCATATTCACTCTCATTTTCTATTTTTACTTTACCTATTTTACCATTATTTTTCTATTGTTTCAACAATTTTTATAAATTTTCAAATTCTTTTAGTCTTTGCTTGTAAGCTTTTTCTACATCTTCTTCAAATGCTAATGTAGGTTTTTCTATTCCTAATTCTTGCAATAGTTTTCTAGTAAAATCCGGATTTAATATACATATTGGACCTAATAAATAAGTTGCTATACAATTGTTCATTTTGATTCCTTCTAAAGTAGATTGTGGATTTAATCCAATTCCTTTTTCTACTTTTGCGAAATAGCAATGTGCATTTTCTCCATAGGCAAAAGTAAATTGACTACGAAATCCTACAATTTGAATATCTTCATATTTTCCTACAAATAAACTATTATGTCTATGCATCATATCTCTTTTCGCATAAATTGGGAAGATTCCTAAACCTGGTATTTTTTCTCCCTTTTCTTTTTCTATGTATTGGCTAAAAATTTCTATACTATTTCCTGTTAATAAAAAATGTACTCCCTTTTCTATCATTTGTTTTATTCTTTCTTGATAGGCTAGTAATTTTTGTATTACTCTTTCTTGTGTGTGTTCTGTCATGGTTCCCATATATATCAAATCCACATCATGTTCTGCAAAATAAGGGATATCTTCTAAAGGCGTATTGATGAATGTGGCTTCAGGAATACATTTTTGTAAATATTTCATATTTTGTCCATCCCCAAAATACCCACAATATTCCGGAAATAAACTTTCTATGATAATTTCTTTTTCTGGTTTATGAAATGTATTTTCTTGTTTTTCTTGATTTTCCCATTCACAAAAGTCTTCTAAATTTAAATCTAGCGTACTTCTCATCTTTGTTTCTAAACTCATTTTGCTTCTTCTCCTTTTATTTTTTCCACTACTTGTTGTTTGATTTTATTTTTTAATGAAATAGCATATAAGTCATGTAAAATAAATACTTTTTCAATTCCTTCTAATTGTAAGCTTTCTACCAACGAAAGTTCTTCTCTTTTGGCCACAATTTTTTCTTTTGGTATGCCAGCCATTTGCAATCTAACTATACCATCTAAATATCTTGCCCCTGCAATTAATATTTGTTTAATACTTTCGTCATTTAAAAATTCATAATCTGTATCATATTGCCATGCTATGTTTTCAGAAGAATGTGCTGCATCATGTAAATCATCTAATAGTATAAACACAGCTTTATTGCCTTTTTCTTTTCTGACATAATCAAACACCCTTGAACAAGCAATAGGATTCATACCTTTGGATAAATGGGTAATGACTTCTATGTTTCCCACTTTTTCTTTACTAAAACGAGTATCTACTATTTTTTGTTTTCTTAGTGATTGATTGATTTTTTCTTGTGAAAGTCCCATTTCTTTGAGAACAGCAATAGTAGCTAACATGTTATAGATATTAATAATATTGTTGTTTATGAGGTCATAACTTTCTCCATTACGAAGTTGCATTTTCATATTTTCTAAATCTATATGGTTTACTTCATAGTCTATTTTGGGTGAGCAGAAATCACATTTTGTACAATGTGCTCTTCCTATATGGTTATACCTTACAAAGTCATATGCTAGTTTTCCTCCACATACAGGGCAACTTACCATATCACATACAATGTTTTCACACTTATCTGTATCAGTTGGTAATTTATCTATACCAAAGTACACCCTTGCATTTTCTTTGGCTAAATTACTAACGATTAAGTCATCTCCATTTAAAATTAATTTTGTTTGTTTTGGTATATAATCGTTTAGCATTTGAGAAATAAATTCTGTGTGGGCATTTCTTCTTAAAGAATCACGAAATAAATTGGTACATACTAAATAAGTAGGGGTAATATAGGGATATACTTTTACCGCACTTCTTTCATCTATTTCAAATACAGCTAATTCCTTTTTTTGTTTTCCTTTTAAATTGGCTCCTTCTATTAAAGTAGATGCTAGCCCTGAATTAATATTTGAACCTAAGTGGTTATCAATAAAATCATAGCCATTTTCTCTTAAGGTATCTTCTATCATGTTACATACCGTAGTTTTTCCATTCGTTCCTGTTACGCCTATAATAGTTTTTGGTTTTTCTATTCTTCCTAAAAAATCTGGGCAAAGTGTTACTGCTAATTTTCCAGGAAAATAGGTAGCGTCTCTTCCTATGATTTTTAAGGCAATTCTTGACATTTTTGCTAGGTATAATACCAAATAAAATTTTATTCCTTTTTTGTTTTTCATATAAAAGTCCTCTTTCTTTTGATTTTGCCTTTATTTTATATGTATTCTTAGATTTTATCAATAGTTTTTCGTATTTTTCTTGTGTTTTTATCATAAAATATTAGTATTCACAACATGTTTTATATTCGCTAATGATATATTGATATATTTTGTAGTATATTGTGGGGACCTTTCTAGAAAATGTTTGAACGCATGTGAATTACATTTTCTTGAATGGGGATTACGGAAAAATATATCAATATATCATTAGCTATATAATTGTGAATGCTAACATATAATATAACAGGTGATTTTTCATGAATTCTTTTTATAAAACTCTTTATTTTCATTTTTTCCTACTCCTTTTTTTGTTAACAGTACTTGGTCTTTTACTTTCTTTTTTATTACATACTTATATTTCTTTTTCTGCATGTTCTTCCAGCCAAGTAACTTTTGCATTACAAGAAAAATTAGATGGTATTTACTCTAGCAATGAGAAAATAGTTTTTCTTACTTTTGATGACGGTCCTACCAAAATAGCTACTCCTAAAATTTTAGATATCTTAAAAAAACAAAATATTCATGCTAATTTTTTTGTGATTGGTTATCGTGTAAAAGAATTTCCGCAAATTGTGAAAAGAGCCTATGAAGAAGGAAACTTTATTGCTAATCATTCTTATTCTCATCAAAATAACCAACTATATTGTTCTAAGCAAAGTTTTCTACAAGAAATACAAAATACAGACTTAGCTATTTCACAAGCTATTGGTGTTTCTTCCTATAATTCTCATATTTTTCGCTTTCCTAATGGTTCTACCTCTCAACAATATAGTTATGAAAAAAAATTGGCTAAAGAATATTTGCACGAAATAGGTTATGCATATATTGACTGGAATGCTCTAAATTATGATTCCGAAAGGTTATACACGAAAGAAGAGTTATTACATAATTTAAAGTCTACTTGTAAAAATAAAAAAAGCTTAGTTATTTTAATGCATGATACTACAGATGTTAGTAAAAGTTATGAAGCTCTTGAAGATTCTATTATTTTTTTAAAAGAACAAGGGTATACTTTTAAAACATTTTTCGACCTTATTTACTAAAATATGACAATTGATTATTTTCCTTTTTGTTAAATTGAAATATTTTTTTATATTTTAGGTAATATTTTCCTTCTTTTACATTTTTTGTATTATAATAAGGGTAAATTTTATAATTTTTGTTAATGGAGGAATTATTATGCACAAAACTTTTGTAAAAAGATTACTAGAATTATTAGATGAAAATGATATTACGCAAATTGAACTTGCTAAAAAAATTGGTATTACAAATGTGACTATTTCGCGTTATATTGGTGGGGAAAGAAAGCCACGTATAGAAATTGTAGTAAAAATGGCTGAGTTTTTTCATGTATCTACAGACTATTTATTAGGATTATCTGATGTACGAGAAACTTTTGAAAATAATAATGCTTCTGTTAGCAAAATCCATTCTAAATTAGATTCTATGGGATTATTAAATACCAAGAAAGAACTATCTAATTCTCAAATTAATATGATTGTAAAATTAATTGATGCTAATAAAGATTTTATTTTGCCTTTAAAAGATGAAAAAGAAAATATTGGTTAAAAAAATAGATGCTCTATTTTTATAGAGTATCTATTTTTTTCTCGTAATGGCAAGTCCATCTCCTGCTTCTACTATTTGTGTTTCTAATGCCTCATTTTGTGTAACTTCTTGTATGTATTCACGTAAATTTCTTACCGCCGTACGTTGTTTATGTTTGTTATAGTCTCCTAAAACATAGCCTTTATATAAAATATTGTCTGCTAGAATTATACCTTGTGGCTTTAGCAATCTTAATGCTTCTTGTAAGAAAAAAGGATATTTCCCTTTTGCTGCATCTATAAATACAACATCATATGTTTTTGTTAGTGTTGGTAATATTTCTACAGCATCGCCTTCTATAATATGTATTTTTTCTTCTAGTTTCATCCTTTTTATATTTTGCTTTGCTTCCTCTACACGTTCTTTTTCTCTTTCTATGGTATCTATTTTTCCTTTTGGTGATAAATATTGACTAAAACAAATTGCAGAATAACCAACTGCTGTTCCTATTTCTAAGATACTTTCTGGCTTTTTTTCTTGTAATAGAGGAATAATTACCTCTAATGTATCATCCATAATAATAGGAATATGGTCTTGTAGTGCCTTTTGTTTAATTTCTAACAATATCTCTTCGTTCATGTTTTTCCTCTTTCCTTTTTATTGACAACAATAAGAAGGAAAGTTAATATCCTTCTTATTGTTTCTATTTTATTTGCTTCTTGCTGCTCTTTCTCTTGCTTTAGAATCTAATATTTTCTTTCTTAAACGAATATTTTTAGGAGTTACTTCTACTAATTCATCTTCTGCAATAAATTCAATTGCTTTTTCTAATGACATTTGTAAAGGTGGCACTAAGCGAAGAGCATCATCAGAACCAGAAGCTCTGGTATTAGTTAAATGTTTTTCTTTACATACATTGATAGCAATATCTTCATTTCTTGAGTTAATGCCTACAATCATTCCTTCATATACATCTACTCCAGGACCTATTAAAAGTTCTCCTCTTTCTTGTGCATTGTATAATCCATAAGTAATAGATGTTCCTTGCTCAAAAGCTACCAATACGCCTCTTGTTCTTGCTTGAATTTCACCTTTATATGGTTCATATCCTTCAAAAGTGGAATTCATAGTGCCTGTTCCTTTTGTATCTGTTAAAAATTCTGTTCTATACCCTATTAAACCACGTGCCGGAATTTTAAATTCAATTTTAGTATGACCTAATTCGGCTGGCTCCATATTAATCATTTCTGCTTTACGTCTTCCTAACTTTTCAATTACTGTACCTATAGATTCATCTGGTACATTAACTACTAAGTTTTCCATTGGTTCACATTTTACACCATCTATTTCTTTGAAGATAACTTTTGGACGAGAAACTAATAGCTCAAAACCTTCTCTTCGCATTGTTTCAATTAAAATAGATAAATGCAATTCTCCACGTCCACATACTTCAAAACTATCTGCTGAATCAGTATCTTTCACACGCAAACTTACATTTCTTTCTAATTCTTTCATTAATCTATCACGAATATGTCTTGAGGTAATGAATTTACCTTCTTTTCCTGCAAAAGGTCCATTATTAACACTAAAAGTCATCGATACCGTTGGTTCATCTATATCTACAAAAGGAATTTTCTCAGGATGTTCCATATCACAAATGGTATCTCCAATGTTAATATCTGCAATTCCTGATAAAGCAATAATATCCCCTGCTGGAACACTTTCTACTTCTACTCTTTTTAATCCTTGATAAGTAAATAGTTTGGCAATTCTTCCTTGTGCATTTTTATCTTGTTTACAAATAGCTATTGGCATATTTGCTTTAACAGTTCCTCTTTCAATTCTTCCTATAGCAATTCTTCCAAGATAGTCATCATAATCTATGTTAGAAACTAGCATTTGCATAGGACCTTCCATGTCACATTTTGGTGGTGCAATGTATTTAATAATGGTATCAAAAATACAATTTACATTGTCTGATTCTTCCTCTAAGCTCATTTTTGCAATACCATTTTTAGCTGATGCATAAATAACTGGGAAATCTAATTGCTCATCAGTTGCATTTAATTCTATAAATAGTTCTATTACTTTATCTACTACTTTTTCTGGGTTTGAACCTGGTCTATCTATTTTGTTAATCACTACAATTGGTTTTAAGTTTAATGCTAAAGATTTTTTCAATACTTCTCTTGTTTGTGGCATAGGCCCTTCAAATGCATCTACTAATAATAAAACACCATCTACTGTTTTTAGTACACGTTCTACTTCTCCACCAAAATCAGCATGTCCTGGAGTATCCACTATATTAATTTTCACTCCATTATACATAACAGATGTATTTTTAGAAAGTATCGTGATTCCTCTTTCTTTTTCTAGTTCATTAGAATCCATTACTCTTTCTGCTACTTGTTCATTTTCTCTAAAAATATGACTTTGTTTTAATAAACAATCTACTAGAGTTGTTTTTCCGTGATCTACGTGTGCAATAATTGCTATATTTCTTATTTTCTCATTTATCATTTTTATACCCCTTTTTCCTCTCTATATTCGTTACTTGTACCTTCTAATTCTTTAATTGAAAGTTCAATTCTTTGATTTTCTTTATCTAAGTCTATAATTTTAGCATTAGCCTTTTCTCCCACTGTTAATTCATCTTCTGGTTTCGCAATTTTTCTTTCACAAATTTGTGAAATATGAACTAATCCTTCTATTCCTGGCTCTAATTCTACAAATACTCCAAAAGGCATGATTTTAACAACTGTTACTTTTACCACATCCCCAATGTGATATGTTTCATCCATTTTTTCCCATGGATTAGGACCTTTTTCTCCATAACTTAGTTTGATTCTTTTATTTTCTTTATCTAAATCAATAACTGTTACTTCTATTTCTTGTCCCTGTTTTAGAATTTGTTCTGGTTTTATATTTCTATCCCATGACATTTCAGAAATATGTAACAATCCTTGTACTCCTCCTAAGTCTACAAAAGCTCCATAAGAACTTAAGCTTGTTACTATTCCTTGATATTTTTTTCCTATTTCTACATTTTCCCAAAAGTTTGCAAGTTTTTTTGCTTTTTCTTCTTCAATAACATTTTTAATTGAACCAATCATTCTTCCTGTTTTTGGTTCATACTCTGTAATTCGAAATCTTACTTTTTTTCCTATATAATTTTCAAGAACTTCATTTCTAGAAATTCCTGATAAAGAAAATGGAATAAAAATACGATTTTCTCCTATTTTTACAATAAGTCCTTTTTCGTTTACTGCGTCAACTGTTTCTTCAAAAATTTCTTGATGCTTTATTTTATTTTCTATTTCTTTTTTTATATTAGCTTCTTTCACTCTTCTATAGGAAAGTAAAACATTCCCTAAACCATCATTTTGTTTTAATACTTGAGCTGTAATTTCATCTCCTACTTTCCATTCTTGTTTTGGATTAGCATTTTCTTCCAAAGAATATTCTTGTTTTGGAATAATCCCATCTGCTTTATATCCAATATCTACAAAAATTTCTCCTTTATCTGTAATACTAATAATTTTTCCAGTTACTATTCTTTCTAATTTTTTATCTTCTTTTAATGATTCTTTATATAATTCTTCAAAAGTTTTTTCCATATTACTCATTCCTTTTTGCTTAGCAAAATCTAAGAAGTTGACAAAATCAACTTCTATTTTTCATTTTATAATTATACACTTACATTTTTATTTTGTCAACATAATAATACGGTCCATAATTTCTTTTGTTACATAATCTAATACTTCTTTATCCTTTTTATTCGCTTTATATTCAGAAAAATCCAAAGGTTCTCCATATTGAATATGTACTTTTTCAAAGAATTTTCTTCCCCCAGAAATACCTACAGGAATTACTTTTGCATTAGCATTTAATGCAAAAAATGCTGCTCCGTCTTTTACTTTTTCTCCTTTTTCTAGTCCATTACGTGTTCCCTCTGGGAATAAGGCTATACACTTTCCTTCTTTTAATGTTTTTAAAGAAATCTTTATAGCCTCTAAGTCTTTTGAATCTCGATGAACTTTAATGGCTTCAAAGGCAAATCCTAAAAATCGTAAAAATGCATTTTGATAAAGTTCTTCTTTTGCTAAAAATCGAATATGTCTTCCTGCTGTACATACAATTAAAGGTGGATCTAAAAAGCTTCTATGATTTGCACAAAAAATTAAAGCTCCTTCTTTAGGAATATTTTTCTTTCCTTCTATCTTCATACGATATACAATTTTGCAATATATAAACATAGCTCCTTTTACAATTCCTCTTAATGTTTTTTTGAATAATTCTTTCATTTGGTGCCTCCTAGTTTGATTTTGCTTTTTTGATAATTTCTACAATTTTATCTTCTACTTCTGGTATCGTCATATGAGTAGTATCTATATATATAGCATCTTCAGCTTGTTTTAATGCTCCTAACTCTTTTTCTTTATCATTTTTGTCTCTCTTTTTTATATCTTCTAAAACTTCTTCATAAGTTTGCTTTAATCCTTTTTCTTGATATTCTAAAAATCTTCTTTTTGCTCTTTCTTCTACTTTAGCATCCATATATATTTTCACATCAGCATGAGGAAATACATAAGTAGTAATATCTCTACCTTCCATAATCACATCTTTTCCTTGTGCTAATTTTCTTTGAAGTTCTACCATTTGCAAACGTACCTCTATAATAGAGGAAACTTGGGAAACAATTTTGCTCACCTCTGGTGTACGAATTTTTTCAGTAACATTTTCTCCATTTAAATATATTTGTTGTTTTTCTTTTTCTTGTTTCATATCTATATGAATGGTTTTAGCTACTTGAATAATTGCTTTTTGATTATGTAAGTCTATTTTTTGATTTAATACTTCTAAAGCTACACAGCGATATGTTGCTCCAGTATCAATATTGATTAATCCTAATCTTTTGGCAATTCTTTTTGTGATTGTTCCTTTTCCTGTTCCTGCTGGTCCATCAATTGCTACTATAAATCCCATGCTTATTCTTCCCTTCTTACTTCTATTGATTTTGCTATTACTGTTATTTTTTGAATTCCCATTGTTGTTAACTTTTCAATTTCTTTAATACACTTCGCTTTGAACTCTTGTAATACCTCTATAACAGTATAACCATAATACACCACTACTTCTATATAAATAGAAGGTCCCTCTTCTACATTTTCAATTCTTGTTCTAGATACTTTAGCAATTCCTTCTGTTTTTTTGGCAATGTACTCAATCATTTGTCTGAAAACAGTATCTGATATAGTAAAATTTCCTAAATAGCTAAAAGTTGGCCTTATAATTGATTTTTCTGAAATATATGGTTTTTTTCCACTTCCCTTTGATTTGAATATTTGCAAAGGGTCTAATATGTATCCTGAAAAGTCTTTTTTTATCTCAAAAGTAGGAACTGGTATAACATGTTTTCCTTGCGTTCTTCTAATTGTTTGTGCCGTATTCATCTCATTTTCTGTTGCGACTTCTTGTATATAAATAGTTTTTTCTATTTTAGGAAGTTTTAAATTTTCTGCAATTTTTGCTACCATACCATCAGAAGTTCCCAAAATTAAAATAGCATCTGGCTTATATTTTTTGATAGCTTTTTGCATATTATCTCTTTCTTGTTTATCTATAAAAATGGCATGCTTAACTGTCTCAATTTTTGTAGGAGCTTTTTTAGCCGATTCTCCTGCTATAACTTGATTATCTTTTACTAATAATCCATCATCAATAATATAGGAAATGTTATGCTCCCCTGCTACCATTTGAGCTCTATAACTTTTTCCTGTTCCAGAAGGCCCTACAAATGCAAAAACTCTCATGTTTTTTCTTCCTTTCTCTTTTTGTACATAACTTAAGTAAAGACTAAAGTTTCAAGTATATCCTCAAAAATTTAGTCTTTTTTTGCTATGATACTTCATTAATTTTTATATCACGTACGTGTTCAATTTTCTCCCATTTTGTATTACGTTTGAATAGACATTTAAAGTTAATTAATAACCACGAACCCAAAAATAATGGGTAAAATACTAATCCTTTTAGCATTGGCTTAATTGGCTTTTTATCTAATATCATAATTAAAAGTGCTGTTAAAATTGGTAAAATAAATGTTGGTATTAAATATCTTAGGCAATTGATAACTAATTCAGTTACTGTCATACCATTAGCAAAATATATAATAAAGTTAAGTAATAACAAGACTAATGTAATAACAAACATAGGAATACTTCCTAGTATATATAATAATCCATCAAAATTCATAATAGTTTTCTTTTCTTTTACTGCCGTTACTAATAATTTTGTATATTCTTTTAAACATTGTATGTGTCCTACTGTCCATCTTGATCTTTGAGACCAAGATTGTTTAAAGCTAGTTGGTTGTTCATCATAAACTATAGCATCTGTCGCCCATCCTAATTTATGTCCTGATATGATACGTTGTAATGAAAATTCTATATCTTCTGTTAGTGTTTTTGTCTGCCATCCATTAGGTTTAACTACATCAAATTTTACCATAAAACCAGTACCATTCATTAAAGGTGATAGTCCTAAATTGTATCTTGCTAGATGATAAAAACGATTCATTGTCCAATAGAAAATGGCATATCCTGCAGTAATCCAGTTATCTGTTGGGTTCTTAATATCACGATAACCTTGTACAACGTCTTCACCTTGACATAACTTTTTATTCATTGCTTTTAAGAAGTTTTCATCTACAATGTTATCTGAGTCGAATACACAAAAAGCATCATAAGGTGCATTTTCTTCAATTTTTTGTGCTAAAAACCATTGAAGTGCAAAGCCTTTTGTTTTTTTCGTTTCATCAAACCTTTCATAAACTATCGCTCCTGCTTCTCTTGCTACCTTTGCTGTATTATCTGTACAATTATCGGCAATAACATAAATATCATATAGTTCTTTTGGATAATTTTGCTTTTTTAAGCTTTCTATTAAATTTACAACAACTGCCTCTTCATTATGTGCTGGTATAATTGCCATAAATCGATTTTGTTTTTCTTCTATGATTTCTTTATCTTTTAATTTGATTAGTGAGCATATACTAACAGCCAATTGATATAACCAAAAGATGGTTAGTATCCATACTAGCGCTTGTTGTAATATATATAAATACTCCATTTCTTACTCTCCTTATTTATATTACCTATTATATTGAGGTACCATAAATATTATACTCTTTTACATTATTTTTTGCAACTATTTGTCCTGATGTTCAGTTTCTTCTCTTCCTTTTTCTAAGTCTTTCATGCTTAAATTAATTCTTCCTTGACTATCAATGTCTAATACTTTTACTGTAATTTCATCTCCTACAGCTAACACATCTTCTACTTTGTCTACTCTTTTACTTGAAATTTTAGATATATGAAGTAATCCTTCTTTTCCTCCACCAATATCTACGAAAGCTCCAAAATTCATAATACGAGTTACTACTCCATCATAAATTCCGCCTTCTTCTATTTCTTTGGCAATATCTTCAATCATTTTTAATGCTTTTTGCGCATTTTGTGTGTCTGTTGAATAAATACATACTCTACCGTCATCTTCAATGTCAATTTTTACCCCTGTTTCATCTATAATTTTATTAATCATTTTTCCACCAGGCCCTATGACATCTTTAATTTTATCTACTGCAATTGTTGTTGTTAGAATTCTTGGTGCATATGGTGAAATTTCTTCTCTTGGTTTGCTGATAACTGGTAGCATTACTTCATCTAAGATATAATCTCTTGCTACTTTTGTTCTTTCAAAAGCTTCTTTGATAATATCATAAGTAAGACCGTCTATTTTGATATCTACTTGAATAGCTGTAATACCATCTTTTGTTCCTCCCACCTTAAAGTCCATATCTCCAAAAAAGTCTTCTATTCCTTGAATATCGGTAAGCATAATATAATGATTTGGATTTTCTTTATCGGTAATTAATCCTGTAGAAATTCCGGCTACTGGCTTTTTAATAGGAACTCCTGCATCCATTAAAGCAAGGGTACTTCCACAAATACTTGCCTGTGAAGTAGAACCATTAGAAGATAATACTTCTGAAACTACTCTAATAGAGTAAGGAAATTCTTCTTCTGAAGGGATAACTGGTACTAGTGCTTTTTCTGCTAATGCTCCATGTCCAATTTCTCTTCTTCCTGGTCCTCTAGATGGTCTTGCTTCTCCTACGGAATATGCTGGGAAATTATATTGATGCATATATCTTTTGGCATCTTCTTCATCTATTCCATCTAGCATTTGCTCTTCGCTTTTCATTCCTAATGTTACTACTGACATAACCTGAGTTTGCCCTCTTGTAAATAAAGCACTACCGTGTACTCTAGGAAGTAATCCTACTTCACAAGATAAAGGTCTAATTTCATCTATTTTTCTTCCGTCTGGACGTTTATGCTCCTTTAGTATCATTTCTCTTACGCATTCTTTTTCTAAGTCATGAATACTATCTGCTATATCTTGTTTTTTATTTTCTGTTTCTTCTTCTCCATATTTTTCTACAAAATAGTTGGTAATGTCTTCTGTTATTTTTGTAATATTTTCGTCTCTTATTTCTTTATCTACAGCTTGTACATCTTGATACATTCTTTCTTTAAAGTTTTCTTTTATTTCTGTAAATACTGCTTCATCTACCTGAAAAGACGGATATGCAAATTTAGGTTTTCCTATATCTTTTTGTATATCTGCTATGAAATGGCAAATTTTCTTTATTTCTTCATGTGCCACTTTTATGGCTTCTAACATAGTATCATTTGGTATCTCGTCAGCACCTGCTTCTATCATAGTAATTTTTTCTTCTGTAGCTGCAACTGTTAATGTTAATCTAGATTTTTCTCTTTGTTCTACAGTTGGATTAATAATAATTTGATTATCTACATATCCTACATTTACGGCTGCTGTTGGTCCTCCAAAAGGAATATCTGAAATGGCTAATGCTGCTGAAGCTCCTATCATAGCACATACTTCTGGGCTATTATCTTGTTCTACTGATAGTACAGTAGCTACTACACATACATCATTTCTAAAATCTTTGGGAAATAATGGTCTTAAAGGTCTATCTATAGCTCTTGCTGTTAGTATAGCCTTATCTGCTGGTTTTCCTTCTCTTTTTTGGAATGAACCTGGTATTTTTCCTACTGCATATAATTTTTCTTCATAATCTACTGATAATGGGAAGAAATCAATTCCTTCTCTTGGCTCTTTGGATGCTGTTACATTTACCATAACTACTGTATCGCCATATCTTACCACAACATTTCCATTAGCAAGTTCGGCAATTTTTCCTGTTTCTATGGTTAGTTTTCTACCTGCTAATTCTGTTTCATAAATTTTAAACATATATACCTCCCTATATTTAGCAATACAGATAATTAGTGTAACCTCTATCATGTGTTAATAGTCTTTAACATATGATACAAGCTACTATCTAAGATATCTGCATTACTATTATTTACTTTTACTTGAGAAAAAGGCGTTTTACAATTTGATTTATGCAAAACGCCTCTTTGGTTTTATTTTCTTAATCCTAATTTTTCTACAATGTCTCTATATCTTTGAACATCTTTATCACTCAAATATTTTAAAAGATTTCTTCTAGCTCCAACCATTTTTAATAATCCTCTTCTAGAATGATTATCTTTTTTGTGTACTTTTAAGTGTTCTGTTAATTCATTAATTCTTTCTGTTAATAAAGCGATTTGAACTTCTGGTGAACCAGTATCTTTTTCATCTCTTTTATAAGTATTAATGATTTCTTGTTTTCTTTCTTTTGTCATTGTTACACCTCCTATATTTGTATGCCTTAAACCGAGTAAAAGTGGTGTGTTTACCTTTTACTAAGTATAAGGTAATTTTTTACCATAATTATTTTACCATTAAATACTAGAAATTACAAGATATTTTTGGAAATTTTCATAAGCTTTTATGAAAAAATGTTTATATATCCCTTTTTATATTAAAACATATAGGTATTTTTTATCTGCTATATATTTTTTTCCTTTCAAATACTCTATTCAAATGATAATTAAAATAGCTAAGTGATTATAAAAATTATTAGCATTATACTTTTTATAAAACCTAATTGCAAATCTAACTTCTTTATAAAAATGTAGAAACTTGTTTTCTCTATTTGAATGTCTATAAAGTTGCTACAACTACTGCCCTAAACCCTACTGGATAAAAAGCACTACCATCGTGAATAGAAAAAGAAAAAATACCTGCATCAGATGATTCCCATAAACTTCCTCCTCTAACCATAAATGGACCATATAAACCTAGAAAACTTGAACCGTCATTTTCCCATGAGGTACTTCCTATCCCTGCAGTAGAAATTTCTCTTATACTATCTCCATATATTTTTGTATTTTTCATATAATTAGCTTTATTAGCTTCCTGCGCATTTTCTTCTGTTTCTTCTTTTAATGTATTATCTACGTTCTCATCATGTGGATACACCATCGTATATTTTGTATTTATTGATTTTAATTTTCCTCCTTCATATGTTAGTGATTCCCCATTTATTAATAATCTTACATTATTATTTGCTATATATGATGCCATTCTTTCATATGTTCCTCCTGATAAATCATATACTCCTGTCATATTTCTTGTACTTGATGCTGTTACTCCTCCTTTTTGATTCCATGCATACAT
>CALWZX010000012.1 GCA_944386125.1 uncultured Clostridia bacterium
TTCATGCAATGGATGTAGATGCAACAAGATTTACTAAAGAAGAAGTAATTAATACATTTATTGAAAAAATTATTGAATTATCAGAACAAGTAGGAATTACACAAAGAGTGGGAGATGTGGGAGCAAAAGAAGAAGACATTCCTATGCTTGCAGAAAAAGCAATGAATGACCCATGTAAACCAGGAAATCCAAGAGAAGTAACTAAAGAAGACTTTGAAATGCTATATAAAATTGCATGGTAATGAAAAAAACGGTTCTGAAAAAAGTTAGTATGATATAAATGCTATTTTTTCAGACCGTTACTTTATGTATACAATTTTTAGGAGAAAGATATGAAAAAAAGACGCATAATATTCTTGATATGTATAATTATAAACTGTATAGTAATTTTTAATTTTTCAGGACAAAATGCAACAAAATCTTCAAAAACAAGTGGTAGAGTGGCAGATTTGATTATACAAATTATACCGACTTTAAATCAATTACCCATAGAGGAAAAAGCAATGATTAAGCAAGAGTATATCAATCCGATTGTTAGAAAAATGGCTCATTTTTCAATATATGCTTTACTAGGTATATGGACAATTTTATTTATGTTTACTTTTAAAAGAACATTTTATCAAAGAGGACTATCTGCTATTTGTTTTTGCATATTTTATGCGACCACAGATGAATTCCATCAGTTGTTTATAGAAGGAAGGGGAGCTCAACTACGTGATGTGTGGATTGACTCTTTAGGGGCTATTATTGCAGTTTTAAGTATAATACTAATTATTAGAATTTATAGAAAAGCTAAAAAACAAGAAGAGCAAATTCCGTATGATGAAAATTTAAAAACATTATTTATTTCAAGTACAGGGGGACATTTTAACGAATTAATGCAATTAAAGCCAATTATGGAAAAGACAAATTATCAAATAGTAACAGAAAAAACAAAACAAAATCAAAATTTAAAACAAGAATATGGTAAAAAAATGCATTTTTTGCTGTATGGAACTAAAAAAACAAAATTTAAGTATATTTGGATATTGTTAGCGAATTGTTTTATTAGTTTATATTACTATTTAAAATATAGACCACATGTAGTAATTACAACGGGAACTCATACAGCAGGACCGATGTGTTGCATTGCAAGATTATTAGGAAGTAAAGTCATTTATATAGAAACTTTTGCTAATCGCGAAAGTAAAACAAGTGCAGGAAGATTATTATATTATGTAGCCAATAGCTTTATTGTGCAATGGGAAGGAATGAAGAAATTATATCCAAAAGCTAAATTTTTTGGTTCTATTTATTAGAATATACTTAGCAAAAAAAGAAATAATAATAGGAGAAAGAATATGATTTTTGTAACATTAGGAACACAAGACAAACCATTTTTAAGGCTAATTCAAGCAGTAGAAAAGCAAATTAAAGAAGGAAATATTCAAGAAGAAGAAGTAGTTGTACAAGCAGGTTCTACAAAATGTGAATCAGAAGTGATGAAAATAATACCATATATGGATCAAAATACCTTTGATATGTATATGAAACAAGCTAATATAGTTATTACACATGCGGGAGTAGGAACTATCATTCAAGGTTTGCACATGGGGAAAAGAATGATAGTAGCTCCAAGACTTGCAAAATATGGAGAGCATGTAAATGACCATCAATTACAAATAGCAACAAATTTTGCAAAAGAAAATTATATTCTACTCTTGTCTGACTTTGAAAAGCTAAATTTAGTATTAGCAAAAGCAAAAAACTTTATACCAAAAGCATATAAGGAAAATAATCAAAACTTTATTTCACAATTAGAAGAAGAGATTCAAGCACAATTATTATTAAAAAATTAGCATAATATTACCAAATCAGTAAAATGTAGAAAAATGTTAAAAATACTTGAAAATACATATAGAAATAGTTATAATAAAGAAGATGAACAAATTAGTGGGTAAAATAATAAAACAAAAAAAGAAAAAGTAGACAAACTCATGCTTATATGGGTTTAAGCAAAACAATCTAATAAAAGGGAAAAGAAATTGAAAAATTTTTGTATCAAAAAATGCAAAAATATTAGTAGAAGGGGTGTAAATGATGTATAAGTATTTTAAAAGAATCATAGACTTTTTATTAGCATTAGTACTACTTATTTTAGCAGCAATACCAATGCTTTTTATTGCGTTAGCCATAAAACTAGAGGACAAAGGACCAGTTATATATAAATCTAAAAGAATGGGAAAAGGTTTAAAGGAATTTAATACATACAAGTTTAGGTCGATGAAAACAAACAGAAAAGAATTGTCATCTGGCTTAACTCATGAACAAATGGTAACAAAAGTGGGAAAATTTATTAGAAAAACCAGTTTAGACGAGTTACCTCAATTATTCAATATTTTAAAAGGAGAAATGAGTTTTATAGGACCTAGACCATGGATACCAGAATATTATGTATGGTTTACAGACGAACAAAAAAGAAGAAGTGATGTATTACCGGGGATTTCAGGACTAGCACAAGTAAAAGGAAGAAATGGAATCAATATATTTAAAAAAATAGAATATGATCTATACTATGTAGATCATATGAGTTTATGGTTAGATATTAAATTAGTTTTTGAAACAGTTGTACAAGTATTCAAAAAAACAAATGCAGAAATATCAGAACAAGGAATTATAGAAGAAATTGATGATTTAAAAAAGAAAAAACAAATTAGTCATGTGGGGTAGAAAAATGAAGAAAGTATTATTTACAGCAACTGTTGACTCTCACATATTACATTTTCATATTCCTTACTTACAGTATTTTCATGAACAGGGTTATGAAGTACATGTGGCAACAAATGGAACAGAAGAAATTCCTTTTTGTGATGTAAAACATACAGTAAGTTTTGAAAGAAGCCCATTCAAAGCGAATAATATAAAAGCCATCAAGCAATTAAAAGAAATAATCGATAAAGAAAAATTTAATATTATTCATTGTCACACACCAATGGGAAGTGTAGTAACGAGATTAGCAGCAAAACAAGCAAGAAAAAAGTATAATACAAAAGTAATGTATACAGCTCATGGTTTCCATTTTTTTAAGGGAGCTCCTATACTCAACTGGATTTTATTTTATCCAGTTGAAAAATGGTTATCTAAGTACACAGATTGTTTAATTACCATTAATGAAGAAGACTATACATTAGCCAAAAACAAATTCCATGCTAAAAAAGTAGAATTAGTACATGGTGTAGGAGTAGATGAGAAAAAATTTCAATTGAATATGTCTGAAGAAGAAAAGCATAATTTAAGAAAACAATTAGGGTTACAAGATGATGACTTTGTTTTAATTTATGTTGCTGAACTAAATAAAAACAAAAATCAAATGATGCTAATACAAGCTATGCAACAAATAACAGATAAAACAATAAAATTATTGTTAGTAGGAAAAGGCGAATTACAAGAATACTACAAACAACAAGTGAAACAAATGCATTTAGATAAAAATATTATTTTTACAGGTTATAGAAAAGATATTCCTCAATTATTAAAAATATCAGATTTATGTGTAGCAACGAGTAAAAGAGAGGGATTACCAGTAAATATAATTGAAGCCATGATGAGTGGTTTACCAATTATTGCAACTAATTGTAGAGGACATAGAGATTTAATAAAAAATGAAAAAAATGGATATATACTAGAAATAAATGATATACAGGGATTACAAGAATGCATTCTAAAATTATATAATGAAGAAAAGCTAAGAAAAAATATGGGAAAAACAGGAGAAAAAAGCGCACAACAATATCTTCTAAAAAACATTCAAGATAAAATGAAAAAAATATATAATGAGGTAGAAATATAAAGTGAAAAAGGCAATAAAAATTTTAATAGGTATATTGTTAGTATTAGGAATTTATGTTGCATTAACTCATGCTGATGAAATACAAAATTTAACGTATTCAGTTAAAACACAGATATATGGAGAACCAATAGATAAAGAAACCGGATTAATTAATAATGACTTTTTTTCTATTAATGGAGAGGGAAAAAATCCTAATAGCACAACAAAAGGGATTAATGAAGCAATACAATATGCAAGCAAAAATAATATTGAATATATACAATTAAAAAAAGGAATATATTTAATTAATGGAAATACTACCAATTACAATAATTTTGAAACAGCGCAAAAAAAGGGAATTATATTAGAATCTAACATAACTTTAGATTTAAATGGTTCTACTATACAACATATTTCCTCATCATATCCTAATTATGCTGTATTTAGTGTAACAGATGTACAAAATGTAGAAATCAGTAATGGAATTATTATAGGTGATAAATATACTCATGACTATACTACTTCGTCAACTCATGAATGGGGATTTGGCATTGATGTTAAAGGCAGTAAAGATGTTATTATCAACAATGTTCAAATAAAAGAAACCACTGGAGATGGTATTATTTTAGGAGATTATACGAATGAGGAGTACACTGAAAATGTGATAATTCGTAATTGTAAAATAACAGATTGCAGAAGACAAGGAATTAGTATAGTTTGTGCCGAAAATGTACATATTTCAGAAAATGAGATTGATAATATTAAAGGAACGACCCCTCAATCTAGTATAGATATAGAGCCATATTCTCCTTTTCAACATGTAAAAAATGTAGTTATTGAAAATAATATATTTTATAATAATGCGTCAGGCATAGCAGTTGCTTTCTCGGGAGATAGTCAAAATATAAATGTATTAAACAATAAAATGACAAATGCAGGAGTGGTATGTTCTAACTTTAACGGAAATGCAAATGTTGGCTATAACTATATTATCAATGCAACTGTATGGATATATGGGAAAAAAATAGAGAATAGCAATCGAAAAGAAAGTGTTAATATATACAATAATCAAATAGAGAATTCTGACGTATTAATAGGAAACATGGCAAATGTCATATTAATGAATAACCAAATTCAAGATAAAGGAATTAGAATAACAGCAAGTAATATAGCTATTGCTAACAATATTTTTTCGACTAGTAAACAAAATGATTATGCATTAGAATATTTTTGGGGAGAAGACACACACCAAAATTATATATGTTATATTAGTGAAAATACCTATAAAGGCAATTTTTATATAAAAGAAAAAATAGATAATCGAGATAATTTACAAATTTCTACTGTAAAAGAAGAAACAGACAATTTTATAAAAAATATAATAGAGGAAGAATTATGGAATCAAATAAGCCAAAAGTAACCTTTTTAATTTCTGTATATAATGGAAATGAAGAACAATTAAAAAAAGCTATAGAAAGTGTTATACATCAAACCTATGATAATTACGAAATATTAATAATAGATGATGGAGCAACAGATAATAGCATAAAAATAATAGAAGCCTATGCATGTGACAAAATCAAAATACTTCATAATGAAGAAAATATGGGACTAGAAAAGTCTTTGAATAAAGGTGTAAATTATATTCAAACTCCATACATTGCACGTATGGATACAGATGACATTGCCCATATAGATAGATTAGAAAAACAAGTAGCTTTTGCAGAAAAACATCCAGAATATGCTATCATAGGCAGTAAAGTAAATATGTTTGACAATGAAGGAATATATGGTTGTAGTAAAATAGAAGGAGAAATCCAAAAAGAAGATTTACTATTTGGTACACCTTTTGCACATCCTAGTATGCTAATGAGAACAAAAGATATTAAAGAAATAGGAGGATATCCGTTATTCCATAGATGTGAAGATTATGCAATGGTAATGAAAATGTATAGTATGGGAAAAAAAGGGTATATCATGCCTGAAATACTATTAGATTATAGAATGGATAAAAATGGATACAATAAAAGAAAAATAAAGGATAGATTTATTGAATGTAAAGCAAGAAAAACGTTTTTTAAACAAATGGGGATACCATGGTACAAGCGTTATTATATATGGAAACCTTTATTAGTTGCATTAATACCAAAAAATGTAATGATTCGCTATCACCAAAATAAATTCAAAAAAGAGGTAAAAGAATGAATGCAATAGAAAGTTTAATTTTCTATATAGTGAGTTTTATATTGGCAATTTTTTTTATATGGCAAATAGAAAAAATTTATAAGAAAGAGGAAAAACAAAAAAATGATAAAGCTAAAATAGCATTTTATACCATTATAGGATTAGGAATTTTAATTATTATTTCTGCACTACGTTATCAAGTAGGTACAGACTATAATAACTACTTGGATTATTATATTGTATATAGTGTATTAGATTTTAAAGATATCATTTCTTATGCAAATGAACTGTTATTTATTTTAGTAATAAAAATAGCCTACGTATTTCAAGAACCACAAATTATGTTTGCAATTATTGCATTTCTTACCATATATATAACATATAGAGCTATTTTGACACAAAAAGAAAAATTATCTATTACTTTAGCTTTTGCCTTGTATGTATTTTTATATTATATGTACAGTTTAAATATTATTAGACAAGCTTTGGCAATTGCTATTATACTATATTCTTATAAATACATATTACAGCGTGACTTTAGAAAATTTTTACTAATGGTAATTATAGCAACATTATTTCATACTACAGCATTATTATTTCTACCTTTTTATTTTTTATGTCCTAGTAAAAATGAAAAAGGTAAAAAATTAAAAAATCTAATTCGCTTTCTTACCATTGGAGCTATATTTTTAATCATTACTCAGTTAGACGTGGTTATTGATTTATTATCACAAATTGGATTATTTAGTAGATTTTCACTTTATAATGTTATGGATGCACAAGGAGACAATAAGCAAGTGATTATCAATACTATTTTATTATTGGTATTTATACTATATAGCAAGCCTCTAATAAAATATAATGAAGATAATAGAATGTATTTATTTTTATATATAGTTGGATATGTTTTAACCTTAGCAGGATTCCTTTCACCATATGCAAAAAGAATGGCAATGTATTTTAATATATCAGAAATATATTTATTGTCTGCAATTCCAAGAATAGCAAAAACAAATGAACAAAAACTATTCATAGGTTTTATGATTATTGTATATATGCTAGTTATGTTTGTATTATCAGCATATTATTTAAATTTAGGAGATATTATTCCATACCAAACAATTTTTAATAAAGGAGGAGTTTAAATGAAAAAAATAATGATTGTGTTTGGAACAAGACCAGATGCTATAAAAATGATACCATTATACTTAGAATTAAAAAAATATAATCAATTTGATGTAAAGCTATGTAGTACAGGACAACACAAAGAAATGCTAGAACAAGTATTAGAAATGTTTCAAGTACAAGTAGATTATGACTTACAAGTAATGCAACCAAATCAAACTTTAGAAAATTTAACAAGCAATATTATTCAAAAAATGAGAGATGTTTTGCAAATAGAAAAATCGGATATAGTACTAGTACATGGTGATACAGCTACGGGTTTTGCAACAGCACTAGCAGCTTTTTATCAAAAAATCAAAGTGGGACACGTAGAAGCAGGATTACGCAGTTTTGATAAATATTCTCCTTTCCCAGAAGAAATGAATAGAGTATTAATTTCAGATTTAGCAGATTATCATTTTGCACCTACAAAACAAAATGTACAAAATTTACTTAACGAAGGAATTAGGAAAGAGAATATTGCACAAACAGGCAATACAGTAATAGATGTTATTCAATATACTGTTAAAGAGAATTATCAATTTGAAGAAGAAAAACTACAGCAAATAGATTATGAAAATCATCGAGTAATATTAGTAACAGCACATAGACGAGAAAACATAGGAATAGGTTTAGAAAACATATGTGATGCATTAAATCAAATTACACAACAATATTCAGATGTAAAAATAGTATATCCCGTACACTTGAATCCAAAAGTAAGAGAAATTGTATTTAAAAAATTAGAAGGTAATTCTAACATAATATTAGTAAATCCGCTAGGAGTTAAAGATTTACATAATTTAGTAAACAAATGCTATTTAGTAGCAACCGATTCTGGAGGAATACAAGAAGAAGCACCTGCTTTAGGAAAGCCAGTATTAGTATTAAGAAAAGAAACAGAAAGACCAGAAGCAATTGAGGCAGGAACTGTAAAATTAGTTGGAAATGAAACAGAAAATATTGTAAAAGAAATAAAATTATTAATGGACAATCCGGCAGAATATGAAAAAATGGCAAAAGCAGTCAATCCATATGGAGACGGAAAAGCATCACATTATATAGCAGAATTTTTATTAAAAAAATTAGAAATAGAATAGGAGAAAATTATGATACCAAAAATTATTCATTATATATGGGTAGGAGGAAAAGAAAAACCAGATGATGTCAAAAAATGTATAGCAACATGGAAAAAATATTGTCCAGATTATGAAATAAAAGAATGGAATGAAAACAATTTTGACATACATTCTCATCCATTTGTTGAAGCTGCATATGAAGCAAAAAAATGGGCTTTTGTAAGTGACTATATTAGAGCTTATGCTATATATCATGAAGGTGGTATATATATGGATACAGATGTACTAGTTTTAAAACCATTAGATAAACTTTTACAAAATAAAGCATTTGTTGGCTATGAAAATCATGAACTTCCTTTTACAGCAACTTTTGGAGCAGAACCTAAGCATCCTTTTGTAAAAAGAATTATGGAAAGCTATGATAATAAGAGAAAAACATTTAATCCAGAAGATGCCAATACTATTCAAGTAAAGAAAATTTTAATGGAAGAGTATGGATGCAAGTTAGGAAATAAGGAACAAAATTTAAAAGATGGATTACATGTTTATAAAAGCAAAATTTTATGCCAACCATCTATGAAATCCATAACGATTCATGTATTTTCTGGTTCATGGATAGACGGAAAAAGAAGATGGATAACTGATTTAGATAGAAAATTTAGATTACATTTAACAAACCATGCTATTATTCTATTATATATACCTTTTAAAAGAATTGTTATCATTTTAAAATGGTTTGGTAGGTTAGGTTTACGATTAAAAGAAAAGACTAGTATTAAAGATGGAGAGAAAAAATGAAAGAAATTAGTGTCATAGTTCCCGTATATAATGCAGAAAAATATTTACAAAATTGCGTAGAATCGATTATCCAACAAACTTATCAAAATATAGAAATTATTCTTATCAATGATGGCTCTACAGATAATAGCTATGCCGTTATGCAAAGACTTCAAGAAAAAGATAAGAGAATTAGAATATTTTCAAGAGAAAATAAAGGTACATTATATACTAGAATAGAAGGTGCAAAATTAGCATCAGGAGAGTATATCATGTATGTTGATGCAGATGACTATATAGACAATGTTATGATAGAAAAACTATTGCAACAAGTAGGAGAAGCAGATATTATTCGCTGTGGTTACATAGTAGAAAATTTAACGCGACATACCAAAAAACAAGGCGAAGAATATTTTAAGCAAAAAACGATATTAAAGCGAGAAAACTTTCAAAAACTATATGAACTATATTTAACAACATATCAATATTCATCTATATGTATTCAACTAATCAAAACAGAAATTTTTAAGCAAATCCATTTTGAAAATATAAAATCAATTAATATGTGTGAAGACTTGTATCTAAATTTACAAGCAGTTACAAAGGCAAAAGAAATTATATTTTTACCGGAACCATATTACCATTATATGATAAGAGAAAATAGCACTTGTACAACATTAAGTATAGAAAAAATTCAAAAAAGAATGATAGATGGTACTTATGTATATATGCAACTATATGATTATATTAAAAAGTGGAATATAGATAATGCACAAAATCAAAGTATTATTGCTAATAGAATATTAAAAGAATTGGTAGTACAAGCTAAACCACTATTCTATATTTCCTGTTCCAAAAAGCAAATAGTAAATGTTTTACAAAAAGTTGTGCAAAGTACAGATTTTAATCAAGTAAAAAAATTGGCAAACAAAAATCAATTGGACTTTTTTGAAAAAATAGTATATGAAGAAAAGTGGACAAAGTTCTATCATTGGGGTAAAATTCTAATTGAACCTAAATATCGATTAAAAGCGATAATAAAAAAAATAATATATAAAGAGTAGAGAATATGAAAAAATTTATAGAATTAATTATTAATTTAAATATAATGAAAAGTATACAATATACTTTGAAGTATAGAAGAAAATTTTATGTATATAGAAAAAATAAAACAAAAATATATTCACATGGTAAAGTACAAGGAAAAGGAATGATAATAGTAGGAAGACCATATACAGACTGTAATATAGGAGGAGGCACTTTTCTTATACGAAATAATGCAGAATTAGAAGTTGAAGAATGTTTGGCTAGTGGTGCAAACTGCCAAATATGTGTAGAAGAAGGTGCAAAACTAAAAGTAGGTAATGCATTTCTAAATAGAGATACAAAAATATATTGTTCAAAAGAAATTATTATGGGAAAACATGTAGCTATTTCAGAAGGTGTTATTATTCGTGATTCAGATGTTCATGATATTATAAAAGAGGGAATAAAACAAGAGAATACGAAGCCAATTCATATACAAGATAATGTGTGGATAGGAATGGATGCAATCATTTTAAAAGGGGTAACTATAGGAGAAGGAAGTGTTATAGGAGCGGCATCAGTAGTAACCCGAAACGTGCCACCAAAAAGTTTGGTTGTAGGAAATCCAGCAAAAATTATTAAAGAAAATATAGAATGGAGAGAATAATGAACGAGAAAATAAGTATTGTAATTCCGGTATATCAGGTAGAAAAATATTTAAAAGAATGTATAGAATCAGTTTGTAACCAAGAATACAAAAATTTAGAAATTATTCTAGTAGATGATGGAGGCAAAGATAATTCGGGAAAAATATGTGATGAATACGCTCAAAAAGATAGACGAATACAAGTAATTCATAAATCAAATGGAGGTTTATCAGATGCAAGAAATGCAGGAATAGAAAAAGCAACAGGCAAATATATATGTTTTATTGATTCTGATGATGCTGTTTCACCAAAATATGTACAAGATTTATATAACCATTTAATGAAAAATGATGCAGATATTGCTGTATGTGACTATCAACAAATACGTTTCCAACAAGAAATAAAAGAAGTAGAATCTACGGATGAAGATACAGTATATACTTCAAAAGAAATTTTGAAAAACATGTATACCAGAGATATAGGTACAAAAATGATTGTGGCATGGAATAAACTATATAAAACAGAATTATTTAAAGAAATACGATATCCCGTAGGTAAAATTCATGAAGATGAATTTACAACGTATAAATTGGTATATGAAGCAAACAAGGTCGTATATTTTTCTGAACCATTATATTATTATTACCAAAGAGATAATGGAAGCATTATGCGAAGCTCATATAATGAAAAACGTTTAGATTATATAGAGGCATTAGAAGAAAGGCTAGAATTTTATAAGCAAAAAGAAGAAAAAGAATTGTATGAAATTACTTTTCAAAATTACTGTTACATGCTTGTGCAACATTATGCATGTTGCCAACTATATTTAAAAGAGAAAAAAACATTAGCACAAAACTTACGAAACAAAATGAGAAAAAATTGGAAAAAATTCATAAAACTTTCTAGAATACCTTTCAAAAGTAAAGTTTCTTATACAGTTCATTGTATAGCCCCAAAAATAGCCACTATAAGAATGAAAAAATATTTAGATGGATATTTTGGAAAGTAAGGAGGAAATTATGATAAAGCAAGAAATAAAAAAAATGCTAAAAATTCATGAATATAAAAATTACAAGAAAAAAGCAAAAGCCAATCATCAAAAAGAAATTATTTTATTTGCCACACCCTTACATGGAAACTTAGGAGATCATGCCATAGCTATAGCCGAGTATGAAATGTTACAAAATAATCAATTAATTCCTTTTGAAATAGCTACTGGAGAAAAAGAAAATTGCTATGAATACGTATTGCAACATATTGAAAAAGATGCTATTATTTGCATTACAGGAGGAGGATTCATCGGTTCACAATGGCTAAATGAAGAAAATTTTGTACGACAAATCATACATGATTATAGTAATCACACTATTATTGTGTTTCCACAAACTCTATACTATAAAGAGGATGAAAATGGCAGAAAAGAATATGAAACATCGAAAAATATTTATGAAAAAGCAAAAAAATTAAATGTATTTGTAAGAGAAGAAAAATCGTACAAAATAGCTAAACAAATGTTACCAGAAACGAATATTCAATTAGTGCCAGATATTGTGCTATATTTAAAACAACAAGAATATCAAACAAAACAAGATAAGGTATTATTATGTATTAGACATGATGTAGAATCCAAACTAAAAGAAGAAGAAAGAAAGATGATAGAAAAAGTTGCACAAGAGCAGGGCACAATAGAATATACGGATACAGTTATTAATAGAGGGGTAAAAGCAAAAGTTAGACAAGAAGAAGTCAATAAAAAATTACAAGAATTCGCTGAAAGTAAATTAATTATAACAGATAGACTTCATGGAATGATATTTGCTATGTTAACCAGAACCCCTTGTATTACCTTAGGAAACTATAACCATAAAGTAAAAGGGGTATATCAATGGTTTAAGGATTGTAACTATGTAAAATATTTAGATAATATAGATAATTTAAAAGAAACTATAGAAGAAATTATGAAAATAAAACCGGAAGATTATACTACTATAAATTTACGAAATCAATATACACAGCTAGAAGAAATTTTAAAGAAAGAAGGTAAGATAAATGGATAAAATGAAAAGATATATAGATGCATATATCCCTACAGAAACTTGTAATTTTAGATGTCATTATTGTTACATCACACAACAAAGAAAATTTAATAACAAACTTGCCAAATTCGATTATACACCAGAATTTATAGCAAAAGCTTTGTCGCAAAAAAGATTAGGAGGCCCATGTTTAATTAACCTTTGTGCAGGAGGAGAAACTTTATTAATAGAAGAATTAATACCAATAGTAGAGGCATTACTAAAAGAAGGACATTATATTATGATAGTTACTAATGGAAGTCTTTCAGTTCGTTTTGATCAAATAATTAAAATGCCAAAAGAGTTATTAAAAAGATTATCTTTTAAATTTTCTTTTCATTATTTAGAGTTAAAGAGACTTAAAAAACTAGAGGAATTTTTTAATAACATTAGAAAAATAAAAAATGCGGGGGCATCTTTTACTGTAGAAATCACACCGAATGATGAGCTAATACCATATATTGATGAAATTAAACAAGTTTCTATGAAAAATTTAGGAGCATTACCACATATCACAATAGCAAGAAACGATGTGACTAAAAATATTGCAGTATTATCTAAGTATGATTATGAAGAATATAAAAAAATATGGAGTACTTTTGACTCTGATTTATTCAAATTTAAAAGTGAAATTTTTTATAAGAAGAGAAAAGAATTTTGCTATGCAGGGGATTGGTCTCTTTATTTAAATTTGGCTACAGGAGATGTAAGACAATGTTATTATGGACTTAACATAGGAAATATTTATAAAAATATAGATGAGCCAATTGAAACTTTAGCTGTTGGAAATACTTGTACATCACCACATTGCTATAATGGACATGCCTTTTTAACTTTAGGATGTATACCAGAAATGAAAACACCAACTTATGCAGTAGTAAGAAATAGAAAATGTGCAGATGGTACAGAATGGCTTAATGAAACAATGAAAAGTTTTATTAGTACAAAATTAGTAGAAAGTAACGTAGAATACTACAAACAAGAAAAACAAAAAGTAAATTTACAAAATAAAAAATTAAGAGTTGCTAGAAAAATTAATGCATTAAGTAAGAAAATAAAAAATAAGAAGTAGAGTAAAAATATAGTAAAATAGTTGCAGAAAATCATTTTGTATTTGAATACCCAGAAAGAATAAGAGGAATCAATGAAGAAAACACAATTAATTATTAATTTAATATCCAATATAATATCTTTTGTTTTACAATTAGGTATTAGTTTTATATTAACACCAATTATTGTTGAAAAAATTGGAGATGCAGCATATGGTTTTATAGGGCTGGCTAATAATTTTGTAAGTTATGCCACTATAGTAACCGTAGCTGTTAACTCTATGGCAAATAGATTTATAACATTAGAATTGAATAAAGGAAATTTAAAACAAGCCAATAAATATTACTCATCAGTATTTATGATGGATATTATTTTATCAATAATAATGCTAATTGCATCAACAATTATTATAGCTAATTTAACAACATTATTAAGTATACCGGAAGAATTAACAATTGATGTAAAAATAACATTTTCTTTAGCTTTTATTAATTTTATTATATCTTTAATTGGAACAGCATTTACAGCTGTAACATTTGCAAAAAATAGATTAGACTTAGATGCAATTAAAAATATAATAGCTAACATTGCTAAAGCTGTTGTTTTAATAGTGATATTTAATATTTTCTTACCAAAGGTATATTTTATAAGTGTAGCAGCAATTATATATACTGTTATTTTTTTTGTAGGCAGTATAGGTATTGCAAAAAAAATAGCACCAGAATTAAGAATAAAAAGCAATAATTTTGATTTTCATTATGTAAAAATATTAATAAAATCTGGATTGTGGAATGCCATCAACAGTTTAAGCAGAGTATTGCTTACAGGTTTAGATTTATTAATAGCAAATATATTCGTAAGTGCAGAGAAAATGGGAATTCTTTCTATTGCAAAAACAATACCAACCTCTATAGAAACCCTATTAGCAACAGTAGGAAATATTTTTGTACCCACATTTATAAAGTTATATTCTAAAAATAAAATTAGACAATTAGTACAATATGTTAAATTTTCAATGAAAGTTGTAGCACTCATATTAATTGTTCCTATGGCAGGATTTATTATATTTGGAGAAGATTTTTTTGCTTTGTGGTTAAGTGAAAAAAGTGCTACAGAAATTCATGAAATACAGATTTTGTCAGTACTATCGTTATTACCATATGTTTTAAGTTGTAATGGTTATACCTTGTTTTATTTAGATACAGTAACTAATAAATTAAAAAGACCAGTTATATTTACCTTAGTAATGAGCATTGTTAGTACAATAGTCACCTTAATTTTAGTATATACTACAGATTTAGGAATTTATGCAGTTGCAGGGGTAAGTTCTATTATTTGGTGTATAAAACAAGCAATATTTACTCCGTGGAATGCAGCAAAAAACTTAAGAATAAAGAGGACAACATTTTTCAGTACATATTTAAAATTAATGGGAATATTTGCTTTTATTGCTATTATATTTATTATCATAAGAAACTTTATGGTTATTAATAATTTATCTAGTTTTATCTATACAATTGGTATAGCAGGAGTAATAGGCTATATAATTGCATTTTTAATGATTCCGAATAAAGAAGAAAAGAAAAAAATAAAACAAATAATGAAAGATAAATTGCATATAACTGCAGTATAAAATATTACATTTTTATGTAATATTTTTTACATTTCTGTAACATTTATTGACAAGAAAATTCATACCATATATGATAAGGAAAATGATACAAGTGAGGATTTTATGAAAAAAAGATATATATTACTATTTATAGTAAGTGTTTTTCTCATCAGCCTATATCCTACTGTAGCTAATGCGGCAGAAGAAACCGATGTTACTTACAGATTCAAAGATGAAAACTTAAAACAAGCCATTATACAAATCATTCAAGAGGTAACAGGGCAAGAGAATAAAACCAACATTACTATAGAAGATATTAATACAATTACAGCAGAAAACTTGCCAAGTGCAAAACAATTAAACTTAGCAGGTAAAGGAATAACAGACCTAACCGGCTTAGAATTATTTGCTGGAAAAAATATAGAATGGATTTATTTAGATTGGAATCAAATACAAGATATTTCAGTACTTTCCAGATTTACAACATTAACTAAACTAAGCCTGAGTGAAAATGCAATAACAGATATTACACCACTAAAACAATTAACAAATCTTACTAACTTAACAATTAGTAATAATCAAATTACCACGTTAGATGCATTATCTTCTCTAACAAAATTACAATATATATATGCGGATAACAACCAAATAACTAGTGTAGAGCCACTTACCCAATTAACACGGGTTACAAGAAGTTTCTTTAGCAGGAAATCAAATAACTGACATTCATCAGTTATTTACCGCTACTTCTATCAAAAAAATAGATATGAGCCGAAACAAAATTACTACTTTGCAAGGAATAACTAAAAATAATACAGTAACCAATATGAATATCAATTACAACCAGTTAACAACATTACAAGGAATAGAAAACTTTACCAATTTACAAGTGCTTAGTGCTAGTAATAACCAAATAGCAGATATTACGGGAATAGAGAACTTAACCCAATTATATAATATAAATTTGAATGCGAACGAAATTATAGATATTACAAAATTACAAAACATGACAGGGTTACAATATATATATTTAGACAGCAATCATATTATTTATGTACAAGTAATAGATACATTACCAAACATCAAAAAAGTAACCCTACATAATCAAACATATGAATTTACTATAACAGAAGAATATGAACAAGAAGATTTGCAAATTAATTTAACGGATTATTTTACCAAATTAAAAGACGCAAACAGTAAATTATATGTACAAAAGGTTAATTATCAAGTACAAGATGCAAGTAGCTATACTATGGCACAAGACTTTTCCTATATTATCATTAAACAAAGTGATATAGAAGTAAAGCCAATTACGTTAAAACTATATGACGATAATCATACCTACATAACATTTACCATTAAACAAGAATTGCCACAAGAAGAATTAACAAGTAATATGTATGAAATAGAAAACCATGTAATTCACAATGTAACAGCTAATACAACCGTACAGAATTTTCAGCAAAATGTTAGCCATCCAGTAGAAATTATACGTAATGGAAATGTTTTGCAGACTTCTCAAATTGTAGCAACAGGAGACACCATTCATAGAAATACCAATACGTATACGATTATTGTTACAGGAGACATCACACAAGATGGATTAGTGAATATATTTGATGTTATGAGAATTAAGAGAAAAGTAGCAGGTACGTTAACATTAGATGTTAATCAAACCATGGCAGCAGATATAACCGGAGATGGAAAGGTTAATATAATGGATGTTATGAGAATGATGAGAATGGTAAGTGGAAAAACTTAATATGTAATATATTTGTAATAAAAATGTAAAAAAAAATCAATTGAATTGAACCATTAACTATGATACAATGCGAAAGTAAAGAAGAGGTGAAATCATGAAAAAAACAATAAAAGTACTAACAAGTGTAATAATATGTTTCATAGTAATAGCACTTTCAGCAAGAGTAAATGCGAATACCGCTAATTATGATATAACAATAACAGCACCAAGTACAACTATAGATATGAATACGCAAAAAGAAGTAACTATGTACTTAAAACTAACAGAATTTGTTTCTGCAGATACCATGCTAGGCTATGAAGCAGTACTAGAATATGACGAAAATGTATTTTCATCTGTAACAGTAACAGGAATGAACGATTGGATAGGAACAAGTAGCAGTAATGATATTTATAATCCACAAACCAAAAAACTAGTTTCGACAACAGGAAATGCAAAGCAAGGAGCAAATGTGGCTAAGTTAGTATTTACTATAAAAGAGGGAATTGAGCCACAAATTACTCAAATTTCCATAAAAGACTTATTAATTTCAACAGGAAGTGAAGATGAAACTAGTTCAGAAGGAGCAACAAAAACTATTTCTTTCCACTTGCAAAAACAACAAGAACAACCAATTCCAGATGAACAACCAGATGAAGACAATAACGAAGAAAATACTGATGACAATGACACGGAAAACAATGAACAAGAAAGTCCTTCAGATGAAGAAAATGGACAAAATAATAATGAAAATGGAAATAATGGACAAAATAACAATAATGGGAACAATCAAAATCAAATAAACAATGAAAATGCAAATAATAACAATCATATAGGAAATAACAACACATCAAAAGAAGAAAACAATGGAAATGAACAGCAATCTACTAATCAAATTGTAAATACAACTGCTAATACGGTTACCAATAGAGCCAATATTACAGTTACACCAACAGATAATACAAAAGCACAAGGGAGTATTCCACAAACAGGTGGTAATACACAAATATTAGGTGCCATTGTGATTATAGCAATTTTAGGAATTATTATGTATATTCGATATCGTTCAATAGAAATTAAATAAAGAAATTGAGCAATGTTTGGAAAAGCAAAGAACATTGCTCTTTTTAGTAAGGAGTATGTATGAATTTACAAGTGTTATCTCAATTAAGTTATGGTTTGTATATAGTAACGGCTAAGGAACAAGAAAAATTTTCAGGTTGTGTAGTTAATACAGTTACGCAAATTACTGCAGAAGAAAAGCCAAAATTAATAGTAGCCATCAATAAACAAAATTATACTTGCGAAATTGCACGCCATTCGCAAAAATTAAATATTTCTATTCTTTCTCAATCTTCAAATATGTTGCAAATTGGTAAATTTGGATTTCAATCAGGAAAAACAATCAATAAATTAGAAGGAACAGAATATAGAATAGGTAAAAACGGAATTCCGATTATTACGGAAAATGTAACAGCATATTTAGAATGTCATATTTTAGAACAAATAGATTGTACCACCCACATATTATTTGTTTTAGAAGCACAAGAAGCAGAAATAGTAAATCCGCAAGAAAAACCAATGACATATGAATATTATCATAAGGTAATTAAAGGGAAAACACCTCCTAAAGCATCAACATATCAAAAATAGAAAAAAATATAAAAAATACTTGAAAAGTATATATAAAATTGGGTATAATAGAACATATGATGAAAAAGAAAGGGAAGAAACTCAAAAATGGAAGAATTAGATTTAAAAGAATTATTTAACATATTTTGGAGTAGAAAAAATTATATTTTTTTAATTGTAGCAATTTGTATTGTTATAGGAATTATCTACTCTTTTATTTTTGTAGAACCAAAATACAAAGCAGAAGCAGACTTATTATTAGCTCAAACTAATACTTCGCAAACTGTAGATGAATCGGGAACAAGCATTACTGCAAATGATTTAACATTAAATCAAAAATTAGTACCTACATATAGTAAGCTTTTAAAAACAGATAGAGTAATAGACAAAGTTATTAATAATTTAAATATTGACATTACACCAGAACAATTAAAAAACAATGTTACTGTTAGTGCAGTAGAAGATACTCAATTAATTAAAATTACAGTCACTGATTCTAATCCTCAAAATGCGAAGATTATTACAGATGAAATATCTGATGTATTTATAGAAGAGATAGCACATGCAATTTACAAAATGGATAATGTTATGGTTGTAAATCCAGCAAATGAACCAACTGCACCATATAACGTAAATCATGCAAGAGATGTTTTAATATTTGCTTTTGCAGGTCTTGTACTAGCTATTATCTATGCATTAGTAGCTAATATGCTAGATACAACTGTAAAAACAACAGAAGATATAGAGAAGAAGCTTGGACTTTCTGTTATTTCTAAAATACCATTATATAATTTTAATTCAGCTATGAAACCTGTATCAAAAGGAGGAAGAAAATAATGAAAAAAGAATTAATTACTTTTAAAGATCCAAAATCTCCTGTTTCAGAAGTTTTTAGAACTTTAAGAACCAATATACAATTTATGAATACTAAAAAAGGATTAAAAAGTTTATTAATCACAAGTACTTCTCCAGCTGCAGGAAAAAGCTGGATAGCTGCCAATTTAGCAGTAACCTTTGCGCAAGCAGGTAAAAAGGTGATTTTAGTAGATGCAGATATGAGAAAAGGAAGACTATTTTCTATATTTGATATACCACCAACACCAGGACTTTCTAATTTCTTATCGGGAATTAATTCTAATGGACAAGAAAGTGATAGTAATATATTATCTTATGTAAAAACTACAGAAGTAGAAAATTTATATGTAATACCAGCAGGAAATATTCCACCAAATCCCTCAGAACTATTAGTTTCAGATTCTATGGTGGAAGTGATAGAAAAATTACAAAATGTATGTGATTTAGTGATTTTTGACGGAACACCAAGTACTATGGTAGCAGATTCTATCATATTGTCTCGTTACGTAGATACTACATTACTTGTTGCAGCACATAATGAAACAAGAATAGATGAACTAAAAAAAGTAAAAGAAGATATCAAAAATGTGGGAGGGAAAATAGCAGGAGTAATTATGAATAAAATTCCTATTTCACAACGTCGCTATGAAGAAAGATATTATTATCACGGAAGTAGTAATAATAAGTTAAATATGAAAAGTAGTTCCAATAATAAAAGTAAAAAGGAAATGGAACAAATATTGATAGAACAAAGAAAACAAGCAAATAAAGAAAAAGCAAAGCAAATGTTACAACAAAATAAAGAACCGAAAACATATACAAAAGTACCTAATAAGCAACAAACCAAGGTAGAAGAAAAAAGCTCTACTATCTTTAATTTTGAAAAAGATACAAGTAATACAGACGTGAAGCAACGAATTGAAAAGGAAAATGTAGATGTACAAAAACTTTTAAAAGAAATGAATGATTATGTATCAAAGCAAAAAAGTGAGTTAAATAAAGGAGAGTAAATATGTTTGATTTTCATTGTCATATTGTTTATGGAGTAGATGATGGCGCAAAAACATTAGAAGATTCTCTCAAAATGATACAAGAAGCAAAAAAAGTTGGATTTTCAGATATTATTTTAACACCACACTATATTCCTGAATATTATGAATCAAATGCAGAAGAGATAAGAAATAAAATTACAGAAATACAAAAATCAGGTATTGATCCAGAAGTACATCTATATCAAGGAAATGAACTATATGCTTATGAGGATTTAGCTATGTTAATAGAGCAAAAACAGGCATCTTCTATTGCAGATACGAGATATGTTCTTTTTGAATTACCAATGCATAATGAAATTTTAGATATCTCACCAATGATATATAATCTTTTGGAAAGTAGATATATACCTATCATAGCACACCCAGAAAGATATAGTTATATACAAAAAGATCCTAATAAAGTTCTATCGTGGATAGAAGAAGGAGCTTTATTACAAGCAAATTATGGTAGTATAGTAGGTTTATATGGTAAAGAAGCTAAAAATACAGTTATAAAAATGTTAAAACACCAAATGATACATTTTTTAGGTTCAGATTGTCATAGACCAAATAGTATTTATCCTAGAATTCCAGAAATGCTAGGTGAATTAAATAAAGTAATTACCAAGGAAGAATTATATAGACTAACTACAAAAAATGCAGAAGATATACTTAATGGAAATATTATAGAAATTCCAGAACCACAAAAAATAGAGGAAAGTTTTTTTAAGAAATTTTTTAAATAAAAGGAAGGATGTAGACATGAGAAAATATTTTGGAACAGATGGTATTAGAAGAATTGCTAATACAGAACTTACTCCAGAATTAGTGTATAAAGTAGCAAAAGCAGGTGCTTGTGTTTTATCAAAACATACAGATCACACACCAACTATTTTTATAGGAAGAGATACAAGAATTTCAGGAGGATTAATTGAAAGTGCTATGACGGCAGGATTTTTAAGTTATGGTGCGAATGTTAAATTATTAGGAGTTATTCCTACACCAGGAGTAGCCTACTTAACGAAAAGATATAAAGCTGACGCAAGTGTAGTAATTTCAGCTTCTCATAATACTTATGAATTTAATGGTGTAAAGTTTTTTAGTAATTTAGGAATGAAAATACCAGATACTCTAGAAGAAGAAATAGAAGAAGTAATGGAATCAGGAAAATTAGATTCTATGACAGCAGTCAACGATAAAATTGGAACTTCCGAAATTTGTACAGATTTATTAGAAGAGTATGTATATTTCTTTAGAAAAAACTTTGAAGAAGAAATAGAAAACTTAGATAAAGAAAATTTTGTTGTTGCAATTGATACTGCTAATGGAGCTACTAGTGAAGTAGCAGAAAAGGTATTTACTAAACTAGGAATTAAACATAAAGTTATTCATAATGAGCCAAATGGAATTAATATTAATCAAGATTGTGGGTCTACACATTTACAAAGCTTGAAAGATTATGTCGTTAAAGAACATTTTAACATGGGAATAGCTTATGATGGAGATGGAGATAGATGCTTACTAGTAGATGAAGAAGGAAAAGAAATTGATGGAGATACTATTTTAGCTATTATATCTAACTACCTAAAAGAAAAAGGAAAATTAAAAAATGACACGTTAGTAGCAACAGTTATGAGTAATTTAGGACTAAAAAAATATGCAGAAAAAAATCATATTCACTTTGAAGAAACTAAAGTAGGAGATAGATATGTTCTTGAAAAGATGTTAGAAAAGGGATATAATTTAGGAGGAGAACAATCTGGACATATCATATTATTAGATTATAATCCTACAGGAGATGGAATGTTAACTTCTCTTATGATTATCAAAATTTTATTAGAAAAGCAAATCTCATTAAAAGAAGCAAGTAAAATTATTACAATATATCCTCAAGTATTAATTAATGCAAAAGTAAATAGTGAAAAGAAGTATGATTTTGATAAAGATGAAGAGATAAAAGAGCAAATAGAGAAATTAGAAAAAGAATTTTCTGGAAATGGTCGAGTACTAATTAGAGCCTCTGGAACAGAACCTTTAGTAAGAGTTATGGTAGAGGGAGAAGATAAAGAATACATTACTAAAAAAGCACAAGAAATTGCAAACTTAATAGAAAAAAAATTAAAATAATATAAAGGAGGAACAAAAGATGCCAATAGTAGATTTTACAGATCCAGTTATGGTGGTATTAGCACTTATGCTTTTTGTGGCAGTAGTATTTTTAGGGAAACACTTAAAAAAGAGTATTGTACCGGGAATTTTACTTGCTGTGTTTTTAGCAATTATTATTATTTATTGTATACAATACTTAACTGTTCCTATTGGAGAAACAGAGGTGTTACCAAAAATTATCCAAAGTGCTATGGTGGATTTAGCTTTTATATTTATTACCTTTATTTCTTACCTATGGATAGATGATGTAGAAACAAAAGCAAAAAATAAAAAAAGTGTAGACAATAGCATGGACTGGCTTTGGAAAAATGTATAAGAAAGTATATGGAACAAGAGTTATGAAAAACTCTTGTTTTTTTGCACCTTTTAAAAATTTTTTCATAAGATATACAAATTAAGAAGGGAGATTTGTTATGGATTATGAAATTATGATGAATGGTACAGTAAGAATTGGAATGTATGCTCCAGACTTTGAAGCTGAAACGACAATGGGAAGAGTATGCTTAAATGATTATAAAGGAAAATGGCTTATTTTATTTTCTCATCCAGGAGATTTTACCCCCGTAAAGTCTTACAATTTGGGGAAATATGAAAACGCTTGATATTGCTGAAGTTTTTCAGTATGGAAAAATAGTCAAATCTTAAAAATGTTATATTATACGATACATTTGCCAAATGTAGAATGAAAATGGCTTAGAAAGCGAATGAGAGGCAATCGCTTACCTTTTTATACCTATTAACAAGTATGTTAATACCCATAAACAAATAAGTGATGAACCTATTAACAAAAATGTTAAAGATATAATAAATAATAATAAAATATATAATAAAGATAACTGCAGATTGAAAAATGGCAGAGATTATAGCAATTTCGATTGGACAAGTTTGTATGTAAATTGTAATTAAACATATTAGATATAAAATTAAAATAATAAAAGCTATTGACAAACAAAAGAACAGATGTTCTATAATATAGAAAAATTGGAGTGATAGTATGAAATATGTTTATAATAAATTAGTTAGAGATAAAATACCAGAAGAAATTAATAAGATGAAAGGTAGAAAAACAAATTATAAAATCTTAAATGATGATGAATATTTGCAAGAACTAGATAAAAAGTTATTTGAAGAAGCTCATGAATTTATAGAGGAACATTCTGTGGAAGAACTTGCAGATTTAATGGAAGTTATTAGTGCAATAATCAAATTAAGAAAAATTTCATTAGAAGATGTTGAGAAAGCTAGAGAAATAAAAAATAATAAAAAAGGAAAATTTGAAAATAAAGTATATTTAATAGATGTTGAACAAGAATATGCTGATGAAAGAGAAAAAAATGAATTAAAGAAAGAGTGGAGAAAAAATAAGTAAGGAGATATACATTTAGTGTAGAATATTTTTTATTAAAAGACTTGTATAAAAATTCAAACAGAGTTAATATCACACACCAAGTGGAGGTGATATTAAAATGGAT
>CALWZX010000013.1 GCA_944386125.1 uncultured Clostridia bacterium
CCATAGCTCTCCTGTTGTTTCTTCTTCTCCTATTGTTACTTTCTGTGAATAGATCATATCTCCTGTATCCATTCCTACATCCATATACATAGTAGTGATTCCTGTTTCTTTTTCACCATTAATCACTGCCCATTGTATTGGTGCTGCACCTCTATATTTAGGAAGTAAAGAAGCATGTACATTAATACATCCATAAGTTGGTATAGCAAGTATCTCTTTTGGTAAAATCTTTCCATATGCTACTACACAAATACAATCTGGCTTTAAATTTTCAATTTGCCTTATTACTTCTTCATTTTTCTTTATTTTTTCTGGTTGGTAAACAGGTAATTGTTTTTGCAATGCATATTCTTTTACTGGTGAAGCAATCATTTTCATACCTCTTCCTTTTGGTCTATCCGGATTAGTAAAAACGCCTATTATTTCTTCACCTGCTTCATATAATGCTTTTAAAGATTCCTCTGCAAAGTCTGGAGTTCCCATGAACAAAATTCTCATATTTTTTCTCCTATTCATTATTTTCTACATATTCTAAAGTTCCTGGAATCATATTATCTACAAATAAAATTCCATCTAAATGTTCTATTTCATGACATAAAGCTTGTGCATATAAGTCTTTTGCTGTTACTTTTACTTTCTTTCCATTTTCATCTAATGCTTCTACTACTACTTCTTCTGGCCTTATTAATTTTGCATATTGATTAGGAAAACTTAAACATCCTTCTTCTACTTCGTGTTCTCCTTTTTTCTTTTTTATTACAGGATTGATAAATTTCTTAGGTCCTTTTCCATCATATAAATCAATGACAATTACTCTTTTTAATATTCCTACTTGCACTGCTGCAAGTCCAACGCCATTATATTTATGCATAGTTTCTACCATATCCTCTAATAATTCTCTTATTTTGTCATCTACCACTTCAACTTCTTTTGACCTTTTTCTTAAAATTTCATCATTTTCTTGTCTAATATTACGAATTGCCATTTTATCACATTCCTTTCTTTATATTACATCATATTATTAGGATTAATATCTATTGAAATTCTGATATCTTTTACAGTATATTGTTTTGCTAATACATTTTGAATTAACTCTTGAATTGTTTGATTGTATATGCACTTGATTAATATTCTATAACGGTATTTGTTGTTGATTTTATCTATTGGTGCTGGAACCACAGGATATAATAACAAGCCTATTTTATTTTGCAATATTTGCTGTTTGATATCTTGGTGAATATTTTTAGAAATTTCTTTTACTTTTGCTAAATCTAATCCACTTACTCCAATTACTATTATATCGCAAAAAGGCGGATACTTCAACTGTTTTCTTATTGCAATTTCTGTATCATAGAAACTTTTATAGTCTTGTTTGCTTGCTAGTTCTATAGCAATATTATCTGGATTATATGTTTGAATAATTACTTTACCAGGCAATTGTTCTCTTCCTGCTCTTCCTGCTACTTGTGTTAGTATTTGAAAAGTTCTTTCATTAGCTCTATAGTCTTCCATATTTAAAGAACTATCTGCAGCAAGTACTCCTACTAAAGTCACATTAGGAAAATGATGTCCTTTTACCACCATTTGTGTTCCTATTAAAATATCAATTTGTTCCTCCTGAAACCTTTTTAATATTTCTTCATGAGAATTTTTCTTGGTAACTGTGTCTATATCCATTCTGATAGTAGTTGCTTGTGGGAAAATTTTAGCAATTTCTTCTTCTACTTTTTGCGTACCTGTTCCAAAATAGCGAATATTTTGACTTCCACATTCTGGGCAAACTTTCATAGGCTTTTGCTCATAACCACAATAATGACATTTTAATATATTTTCTTTTCTATGATAAGTTAAACTTATATTACAGTTTTTACATTTGGCTGTATATCCACAATCTCTACACATAATAAAGGTAGAATAGCCTCTTCTGTTTAAAAATAGAATCGTTTGTTCTTTTTTTTCTAGATTCATTTGTATAGCTTGATATAAGTCTTCGCTAAACATACTACGATTTCCTTTAGCTAGTTCTTCTCTTAGATCTACAATTTCTACTTTTGGAAGCTTAGAATGATTGGCTCTTTTCGTAAGTTCTAGTAATTCTATTTGTTCCTTCTTTGCCTTATAAAAAGTTTGCAAATCTGGTGTTGCACTTCCTAGTAGTAGTGGTGTATGAAATTGTTTACTTAAATATCTAGCTACTTCTTTTGCATCATATTTAGGAGTCATCTCAGATTTATAGGAAGTGTCATGTTCTTCATCTATAATAATAAGCCCTAAATTTTGTACTGGTGCAAAAATTGCTGAACGAGCACCTATTATAATTTTTGCTCTTCCTTGCTTGATTTTATGCCAAGCATCATATCTTTCTCCTAAACTTAATTTACTATGTAATACTGCTATTCTTTCTTCACCAAATCTTGCAATAAAACGATTTACCATTTGTGGTGTTAGTGAAATTTCTGGCACTAACATGATGCTATCTTTTTCTTGCATAATTGCTTTTTCTATTAGTTGTAAATATACCTCTGTTTTTCCTGACCCTGTTACACCAAATAGTAAAAACTCTGCATCCATACTATCGTCCATTGCTTCTGCAACTTCTTGATAAGCATATTCTTGCTCCTTAGTAAATACTAATTTTTTACTTGCTTTTACTTGTTTTTCTGCTAATGCATTTCTTTCTACTTGCTTTTCAAATATACTTACCCATCCATTTTTTTCTAATGTTTTCATTACTGCTTTAGTTGTGTCAGCAAATTCTGCTACATCACTTAATACAGTTTCTCCATTATTTAATAAAAATTGCAAAACGCGCAATTGTTTTGGACTTTTTATTTTTTTATTTTCTATAGCATCTCTTGCTTCTTGCTCATTTTGTATTTTTACAAAATGCACCATTTTTTCTTTCATACGATTTTCTATTTTTTTCGTTGTTGTACCTGGTGGTAACATTAATTTGATACATTCTGCTATATTACAAAAATATTGTTTTGCCATCCATTTAGCAAGTTCTATATTTTCTTTAGAAAGACTATCTACTATACGTATAATATCTTTCGTTTCAAAATTACAGTTCTCTACAAAATCTACTACAAAACCTTCTTCTACTTTATCTCCTTTTCCAAAAGGAATTAATACTCTGTCTCCAATTTGTATAGTATTTTCTAAATTTTCTGGTATGTGATATGAAAAATATTTGTTTAATGTTTTTACATTTGTATTAATGATGACTTGTGCTATCATTTTTCTCTCCTATTCTTCATAGAAGTATATCAAATATTGCTCAAAAAATCTATAGTTCTCTATAAGAAAATTAGCTGGTGAATGTTCAAAAAAAAAGCAACCTACTCGGAATTTTCCTTTCGGTTGCAAAACTGGTACTACTTTTTCAGCATTTTTTCTACAGACCGCTGATAGGCCCTACACATCGTGCATTCGTTGCAGAGTATTCCTCCGGTTCTTTCTCCTGTACACTCGAAAACTGCTGGAATTGTTTCCACTTCCACTTGCTTTTCCTTTGGACACACTGCACTACTTTTGAACATGAATAGTACCTCCTATATATTTTTTCCTGCTTATTGCAGGTTACTTTAATTATACTCTCTTTAAAGAAAAAAAGCAAGTTATGCTTTTCTTAAAACTCTACATCTCGAATAGCATACTCGCTTTTTATGATTTGTTCTATTACTTGCACTGTTTTTTCTAAATTATTATTTTTAATAACATAATCATACTGTCCTATTTTAGATTCTTCATATTCTAATCTAGAAATTCTTAAGTTGATTTCCTCTTGGTTTGGTTTATCTACTCTATTTTTTAAACGTTCTATTAAAACTTCTTTTGGAACTCGTAAGAATATAGTAACTACTTTCATATCGTTTTTTAAAATTTTTACTAAGTTTTCTATTCCATTTACATCTATATCTTTTACTATAATTTTACCTTCTTTTACTGCATTATTTAAAACTTTTTTGGAAGTCCCATAATAATTATTATGATGTACGTCATACTCATAAAACTCATTTTCTTGTATCATGTTTTCAAATTCTTCCTTGGTTACAAAATGATACGTTTGTCCTGGAATATCGCCAGGTCTTTGAGGTCTGCTAGTATAGGAAGGTATTGCTACTATTTGAGAATTTCTTTTCATTAGTTCTCTTTGCACCGTGTTTTTTCCTGCTCCTGCTACTCCAGCAAGTAATACTAACATATAACTTTCACCTTACCTTCTGCAATTTCATTTGCTGCCAAAGTGACTGGTGATGGTTCATCTACATCTGTTAATATTTCACTTCCTGTAGCTATTTGTCTTGCTCTTTTAGCTGTAGCAATAACTAACCTAAATTTGTTTTCTGCATATTTTACTAATTCTGCAGTTGTTGGTTTTACTATCATAATTCATTTCCCTCTTTCTTTTCATTATTTTTTTCTGCCCTACCTGCAATAGTTTCTGGTTGCATAGCAGATAATAACATATGCCCTGAATCCATAATTAATACTGCTCTTGTTCTTCTTCCACAAGTTGCATCAATTGCTGTTCCATTTTCTTTTGCATCTTGTATCATTCTTTTAATTGGAGCAGATTCTGGACTAACAATTGCAATGATACGATCTCCTGAAACAATATTTCCAAATCCCACATTAATCAGTTGCATTAATTACTCCTCCTATTCTATATTTTGAATTTGTTCCCTAATATCTTCTAGCATAGTTTTAATTGTAATCACTAAGTTAGTAATTTCTAACTTGATAGATTTTGAACCTATCGTGTTAGTTTCTCTGTTCATTTCTTGAATAAGAAAATCCATTTTCTTACCTACTGGCTTTTCTTCTTTTAGCATTTGTTTTGCTTGCTCGATATGACTTTTAAGTCTTGTTAGTTCTTCTTCTATGGAGCTTTTATCTGCAAAAATTACTGCTTCTGTAGCAATCCTTGTTTCATCTATTGGTTGTTCTTGCAAAATTTCTTTTACTCGTTCTCTTAATTTTACTACAAAATCTTCTATAAGTCCAGTAGTAAGCGCATAAAATTCATTTTGTTTTTCTTCTAATTGTATCATTCTTTTTTCTAAGTCTTTTCGTAGCTCTTCTCCTTCTTTGCTTCGCATTTCTATTAGACGCATTGTAGCGACATTTACACAGCTTAATAATTCTTGTTTTACATTTTCCCCAACTTCTTCATTTTGTGCTTGCATTACATTAGGTAATCTTAATAATTCTGCAACATTGATTTTAGTATCTATTTGGGAATATTGTGATAATTTTTGAATTTCTTGCAAATATTGCTCAATAGCTATTTTATTTAGTTGTATAGCTGAGTTATTGATTCCTTGTTCTTGAAAAGCAATATATACATCTATTTTACCTCTTGCAACATATTTGGTAATTTCTTTTTTTATTTCATTTTCCAAAAATAATAGCTCTTTTGGCATTTTTATATTAATATCACAATATTTATGGTTGACAGATTTTATCTCTACTTGATAACTTCTATTTTCTATTTCTAGGTTTGCTCTTCCATAGCCTGTCATACTTTTCATGTTCTTCATTCCTTATTTTTTAGTTTTTACAATTTCTTCAATTTCTCTGGTGTTATTTTTAAATTTTTTTCTAGCTTTTATATAAATTCTTGTTGCTTTAATTGCATAATATATTCCATATAGTATAGCTATAATCGTAGTTGCTCTGATAAAGTATGCAAGATAATTCATATACACGAATTTAAAAAGTAAGGTAGTAATTGCTAAAAACATCATTTCTATTCCATGTATTGCTAATACGTCTGAATCTTTTTTGTATGCAATTTCAAATACGATGATAGTAAATATGATTGTAATAATACTAAAAGCATTCATAAGTGTTACAAAATAAACAGGCTCTAATGTAATGAATGCAAGTTTGAATAAGAAGAAATATAGCAAAATTCCTATAGCTATAACAATATTTTTTGCTACTACTATATGAGCTAATTTCATTTTATCCTCTGGTACTTGTTTTTGTTTCTTTCTTTCTTGTTCAATTTTTTCTAAAAATTCTTTACTTTTTAAGTCTATTTTACTAAGCGCTGTTATCTCATTTTCTTTTTGCTCTTCCTCTTTTTTATTTTCCGTACTAATTTCCTCCTTTTCTTTTTTTTCTGATTGATTAGTACGTTTTTTAGTATTTTTGCTTTCTCCTTTTTCTTGTATTTCATTTTCTTCTTTGTTTTCTGTTTTTGCTAATTCTTTATTTTCTCCATTTTCTTTTTCGTCAGCATTTTCTTTCTTTTCTTCTGCTTCTTCAAGTATACTACTTGGTTTTTGTTTTTTACCTGTCTGCTTTTTATTTTCTTCTTTTTTACTTGCTTGTGATTTCTTCTTAGTTTTTGTCTCTTGTTTTATGTTTTTAGGAGTTTTTACAAGTACTTCTTCTTTTTCTTCTTTTTTTTGCTCTTGTTTTTTCATATTTCATCCTTCCTATTCTTCATTTTCTAGTTCATACATAATGTTAGCAGTCATAACAATAGGTGCTGTTTCTGTTCGTAATATTCTTTTTCCTAGCGTAACTATTTTTGCATTTGTTTGTTGTAATTGCATAATTTCCTTTTTATCAATACCACCTTCTGGCCCTATTAATATACCGATTTTCAAAGGTTCATTAGCTTCTTTTATATTTTGTAATACATTTTTTAATGTTTGTTTATTTTCTTCTTCATAAGCTACTATAAAAGCATCATATTCTTGAATTTTTTTAACTACATCCGCTATTTTTATTATTGGTTCTATGGTTGGAATTTTTGTTCTCTTACTTTGTTTTGCTGCCCCTTCTGCAATTTTTTGCCATCTTTCTATTTTCTTTTTCGCATCTTTTTCGTTTAGCTTTACCACACATCTCTCCATGGCAGTAGGAATAATAGAGCTTGCCCCTAGTTCTGTTGTTTTTTGAATAATCCATTCCATTTTATCTGATTTAGGAATTCCTTGATATATATCAATTTGAACATTAGATTCTACATTTTCCTCTAGTTTTTGTATAATTTGTGTAGTTACTTTTTGTTCGTCATATTGAATAATTTCTACAATATATTGCTCATGAGTTTGTTTATTCACTATTTGAATATTTTCTCCTTTTTTTAGTCGTAATACGTGTAGTATATGATTTACATCGGTTCCTAATATGTCTATATATGGTTTATATACTTGTGCTTCCTCTACAAAAAATTGCCTCATATATTTCTCCTTTTATGTAGGTATTATATCATAAGAAAAAAACTTGTACAAGTTTTAGTTAGAAAAGTTTATGAATTTTTTAGTTTTTATGCTATATAATTTGCCAGAAACTCCTTTTAGAATTTCTGGCATTTTTTATAAATATATATATATTCTAAAACCGTTGACGATCAAAATTACTTATTGCAGACGCATTTCCGTAGAAAGATGTATACGTAGTATCATCACTATAATTTCCTCCTCTTCCTGTACATGGATAATTCCAATTGTCTAATGTATGACTAGAATACTCTGTTGTCCATTCTGCTAAGTTAGATGCCATATCATGAATTTTACATGCTTCATCTTTTACTCCCTCTGCTAAATTTCCTGTATTAGACATTTTATCATAAGCTATTGTTTTGTTCGCATAATTTAAAGTTCCTGCTTCTTGTATATATACAATTGCAGTATTCCATACATAACTATTTACTAAATCACTCTTTACACTACTACTTTCACTATATGTGTTGATAGCTACTTTTGATGCATCTAACTGAGTAATGTAATTCCACAATGTTCCTTCTGTATAATTCATACTATCTTCTGAATATCCTATTGATACTTTCTTTATTATATATTATTCTTTTGGTTAATTCTATAACATTTTGGTTACGTTTATATTACAATTTCATTACATTTTTTATCACTATGTATAAAAATATAGTAAGAAAAATATATCTTTTCCTACTATATTTCACTTATATTCTTTTATTTTTTATGAAATATCCAAACACTAATTACTAATATAACTAAAAGTCCTAAAGCAATACTTATCCAAATCATTTGCATACCTTGCTTTTCCTCTTCTTTTTCTTCATTCTGTATATTTTCTTGTTCTCCTTCATTCATCATTCTTGCTATGCTTTGATCTTGCTCACTATCATTATGTGCCATACTTACTGTTTCTTTTAATAACTCTTCTCTTATTTTTTGCTGTTCTTCTTGTTCTTCTTCATATATTTTTTGTTCTTCTTCATTATTTTTATGAATATTAATTTGAAATTCTTTTTTTGTTATCTTATCTTTGGCAGTCACTTCTATTTTAACTAAATTATCCCCTTCTTTAAGACTGATTGTTTTCTCTGGAATATTCCCTGCTATCCCTTCTCCTTGAATTGTTACTATTGCCTCCATATCTTCTGGTACAGCTAGTATACGGACTTCTTCTACTGTATTTTCTACTTGTACTTGATAAGAAGTAGTATTATTATCAAAAGCTGGATACAACATCTGATTTTCTATAGCCAGTGTTTCTAAATTAGTATTTGCCTCTTCGATTTTTGCTGTTTTTGTCACATGAATTTGATATTCCGTTTTGTTTTCTTGATTCTCTGAAAGAACTTCTATTGTAATGGTATTTAATCCTTCCTTTAGATTTTTGTTTCCTGTAATATGAACTGTTTCCTCTTTATTTTCTGGAATTGCTGTTACCTCTAGATTTTGTATATCCTCTCCTGCTACAAAATAGTATTCTGTAATATCAGGTGAAAAACTAGGAGATAAACCTTCTTCATTAATTCTTAATGTTTTTAGTAGACTAGTATTGGGATCTTCACTTTCTCCTGTTTCTTCCTGCTCTTCCTCATTTTCTTTTTCTTCCTGTCCAATAGTAATTGTAATCCCTACTTCTTGAACATCTATTAGTTCTCCTTCTGCATCATAATAATCTCCTTGTAGAGCAATATTAGCTATTCCATCTTCTTTTGCACGAAATACAAAAGTTGCCAATATTTCTTGTGTTTGCCTCTTTTGTCCTCCTGTTTCATCAAACCACATATAGTACAATTGATTATTTACTACATTTGTTGTTTCTTCTCCTTCTATATATTCTAATTTATCTGAGTCAAACAATAATTGTAAGTCAAAAGCTACTATAGATAAATTTTTCTGGTGAACAGTAACAGTAATAAGTTCTCCTTTTTCATATTGCTCTTTATCTGCTTGTAAATAAATAGTTCCTTCATTTACTGCTAAAGTTACCACTTGCACGCAACTAATAATGATTATTAAAATTATTACAATTTTCTTTATCATATATCCTCTTTTCTACTGGGAAATTAGTTCTAGTCCCAATATATGTCTTTGAATTTTTAGTGAATCCACAGAAGATGGCTCTTTTCCATTTTTTCTTACATTTCCTGCTTGTAAAAATGCTCCTGATAATTTTTCTATCTCTAAAATATCCCTTTGTAATACTAATAAATCTATACTATTAATTTTTCCATCCCCATTTACATCTCCATATAATACAACTGTATATTCTGCCATTAACTGATCATTTTGCAAGAATTGTATTCTACTTCCTGTGCCTACTTTTTGTTCATCTAATATAACTTGATTTTCTTTATTTACTATTTTAATTTCATAATTTGTTGTAAACATACTCTCTAATTTATCTGCTGTATGCTCATTATATGGTAATCCTGTTAATATATTTCCTGTTAATTGTAGGTTTTTATCTATTACAATTTCTCCTTCTTGTAAAACTGGTAAAATGATAACCTCTATTTCTCTTTGTTTTTTGCCATCTTGCGTTTCTACTGTAATTGTAGTATTTCCTTGTTTTATTGCACTTACCATTCCTTCTTTATCAACTTGTACAATAGAAGTATTTTGAGAAGTAAAAGTAATTATTTTATTATCTGCATCTGTTGGATACACTATCGCTGTAATTTGCATACTTTGCCCTTCTTGTAACACAATTCGCTCTGGTATTACTTCTACATCTTCTACTTTGGTATATACTTGAATTGTTACTTGTGCTTTAACTCCATTTTTTGCTGTAGCCGTTATAGTACTTGTTCCAGAACCTACTGCTAGAATTTCTCCTTTTTCATCTACCATTGCTACTTTTTCATTGCTAGAGGTAAAAGTTATTGTTTTATCTGTTGCATCTGCTGGTAAAACTGTAACTTGCAATTGTAATTTTTCTCCTTTATTAATACTATTTTGCGAAGCTTTTAAGCCAATCTCTGATACTGCAATATCTGGTTTTTCTTGTAAATAACTTTGAAATACATATCCTACAATTCCATTTTCTAATTTTACTCTATCCCATCTTTCTCCATTTTGTACTCCTCTTGCTATTCTAGTCATTGTTTGATTGCTAGCAACTGAAGTAATTACTTCATAAGAAGTTGATGGTCCTGAACGAACATTTAATGTGCTTGTAACATTAGCATATACTTTTGTATTATCTTGTACATAATCACTTGAGTTAATATTTGGACTTTCTACAGGTAACTCTGGCATATTATTGTATATAGGAATAACAAAAGAGATACTAGAATTTAATAAACTACTATTTTTATATCCTGTATAAATTAATTTTCCTTCACTATATGGAGCTAAAACATTTGTCATATATTGATGCCAAAATAAATCATCTTTTTTTTCATTGCTCACATCAAACTTTTGTAAATAAATCGTGTCTTGCCCTAGATGAATATAACTAGAGCCAATAAATATACCTCCTCCTGTTATTGCTCTTTCTTTTGTGTTCCATGGAATTAAATATTTCTGTTTAGTTGCTTCACTTGCTCCTTTTCCATCCTTTGCATATTGCAAACCATTTCTTATTGCCCCCATTGGTTCACTAGAACTTGTAGCTCCTATATTATAAAAATTATAATACCCTTCAAAGCCTGCAACTCTTCCACTGATAGAGCTATGTGATAAAAAAGGACCTACTTCTTGTTTAATACGAGAAGCTAAATGTAATGCACTTACTTTTGCAGTCTGTGCTGCATTTAAAATAGCTTGTCCATAAGATGTATTGGTTTGCACCAAAGACCCCGAGGAAGTATAATAATTAATATTGGTTTGGTAAAATTCTGTACCATATAAAATTTTTTCAATTGTCGGTACTTGATTAGTTTGTGCATCATAAGATAAATTTTCAAATTGGAAAATACGGACCTCATTTAAAAAATTACGTGCATCCATACAATATTCTACTGCTCTTCTGGAAGAATCTACCCAACCACTATCTACTTCTACATTATATTCTCCTGGTGTTGTATTTTTCCAAGAATCAGAATACGATTTTGGTACTAAATTTTTACCAAATACATTTTCCTGATTAATCACATATGTCCAGTCTAAATCTGTATATAAAGCTATAAATTTCCAATTAGGATATTTATTTTGTAATTCCCTTAAATAGGCTTGATATTCTTGCGGAAAATTTTCTATTCCTTCTTTTTTAGTTGCTCCTAAAACTATAGTACTGCTTAAGCCTAATAGGATTATTACTAGTATGACAATTTTTTTACACATATATATTTTTACTCCTTTGCTCTTGCTTTTATAATAATTCTTTTGGAAGAGTCATTTGTACAACTAATTAAAGTTAATTCTATGTCATCTGTTTCTTGTGATAGGCAACTAGTATCTTCTGGTTTTACTTTATATTTATCATATACTTCATAAATAAGGCTTCCTTTTTCTTGGCTTGTTAAAATAATTTCATCTCCTATTTCTAGCTGCTTTATATCGGTAAACATGTTTTTTCTTTTACTATTATGACCTGCTATGCAAAAGTTTCCTACTTCATTTGGTTCATTTCCATAAAATTTAGTTACACATTCATATAGAGCATCTATAGAATATTCTTCTAACACACATGTATTTACATTAATTTTTGGAATTTGTAACATAGCAGTTACTTTATATCCTTTATATTCTTCTTCTACTTCTTGCAAAAATATCTTTTCTTTTTTAGGTATTATTTCTACATTTGTTTGTGTTCTTTCTATATTTCCAACATCTTGTTTTTCCGGTATTGCTTCTTCTGCTCGTAATTCTAATACTAGAAAAGTAGAGAGTAGCAATATGCATATCAACATAATATTGTTGATAATTTTCTTCCATTTACTTGGTTTTAATCTTTTTCCTTTCACCTTAAGTACACCTTTCTCTTTATGTAAAAAGGCATATTTATGCCTTTTAGTCTTTTCTTTTTTGCATAATATATACTGTAGATAATAAAATAATGAGTAAGCTTATAATGCTATACATATTTTCAGTACCAGTTTTAGGTAATGTAGTTGGTGTTTCTTCTTGTTCTGGCTTAGAAGTTTCTGGGGTGGTAGGTGTTTCTTCTTCTGATGTAGGTGGTGTAACTTCTGGCTCTTCTGGCTCTGGTGTGGAAGGAGTTGTTGCTTTTGATTGTACATTAACAGTTACATCTTTACTTGCAATTACACTATCTGCACTGTCTCTATCAATCAATTCAAATGTAATAGTGTATTCTCCAGCCTTTGTAAACAAAGCCGTTAATTGTAATGTTTGATTAACATCTTTTCCTCCTATTTTATAGCCTGATGCATCTCCCCATCCACTTTGAATAATTTCATGTTCTACCATTTGTTCATCAGTTCCTTTTAATGTAACTGTTCCTCCTGTAGTTGTTTGTACTTTTGCAATTAATCTTGCATGATCATAGCTTTTACCTAATGCTGATCGAATAGTAAGCTTAACTTGTTTTTCCTCTTCTTCTACAATTTGTCCATCATAATTTAAGTTTATTTCATAATCTTTGTAGTCTGGTTCTATTGTTAAATTTTTTACAATAGGAGTTGTAATGTCATCATATTCTTCACTTGCATCATTATTAGCTAATCCTTCTGCAGTAATAGAAATATCTGTTGGGTTAGTAGTAATTAAATCTGTTTTTGCTTTAAATGTAATGCTCATGCTTTCTCGCGGATTAGTTCCTCCTGAAGAGTCAAAATAATATACTCTTATTCGTGTTCCATTATCATTAGTTGTTCCCCCTTCTGCACTTACAAATTCCAATAATTTATTATCATAAGCAAAGTCAAAAGTATAAGATCCCAATGGTTTACCAAATTTTACATCAACGGTTACTTCTTCCCCTGGCATAATTTTTTCACTACTAAGTGTAATGTCTATACTATCTAAACTTGCCGCATGTACATAGCTTTGCAAGCTCAAACTAAACATAATTGCTACTACAAGAAATACTACTATTTTTGTTATTTTTTTCATGAAAAAAACCTCCTTTTTAATTTTTACTATTACTAGTATGGAGGTTTTTTTTGTTTTTATTTATGTTGTTTTTTCCATTTTTGGAAATTTTTTCATTACTTTTATTCATCATCATAAGGTGGTTTGTCATAATAATCTTGATATATATCTATAGGTTCATTTTCTGGTGGTGGAGTTTTTACTTCTTCGTATTCATATTCGTAAGGAATTTCTGGTTTTGGTTTGATTGGTCTTGTTTTCATTTTATTGTTTTCCATTTTTCTTTCTTCTTGTTGCTTTTTTAGTTTCATTTGTTCTATTTTTTGTGTTTCTTTTTTATCTTCTTTCATGTTGTTTAATTGTTTGTTGAGTAAATTATTGGTTTTTTCTACTAAGTCTGGTACATAATCTAATAATCTATCTAATGAAGATGAATGGCTTACTGGCAATAATTTTACGTTATTATTTTGTACCACTAAAAAGGCTATAGGTGTGATACTTACTCCTGCTCCGCTTCCTCCTCCGAAAGGTAGTCTATAGTTAATTTGCTCGTCTTTATCTTTCTTCATGTATTCATTGATTGTTTCTCCTTTGAATTCGCTTCCACCAGCTGCAAAACCAAATCCTACTTTCGAAATGGGAATAATGATAATATTATTATTGGTTTCAATTGGCTCTCCTATGATGGTATTGACATCTACCATTTCTTTAATGCTATCCATTGCTGTTAACATTAAACCTTGTATTGGATGTTCACTCATATTTTCTCTTCCTTTCCTGTTGGTATTTGTTATTTGCATTATTCACCAAAAAGGAAAATTTTATACATTTTTATAGAAATTTTTGAAAATGTAAAAATTTTTTAATTATATTCATGTGTAAAAAATTAAATTTTGTTTCATAAAACTTAAAAATGATAAAAAATCTCCTTATGATTATTTTTATCATAAAGAGATTTTTTATACTTTGTGTTAATTTTTATTTAATAATGTCTTTTTAATCAAATTTTTAAATATTTTTTATGTCAAAAGTTCTATGATATAGGGATAACTACTGGGCGGAAGCCATTATTAAAAGTACTATCACCGCTATTATGTGTAAAATAAAATCTACCTGAATGTAGGCCGTCCCATAAACTACCATCTCTAACCATAAATGGAAAATATAACCCTCCAAAATTTGATTTATTATTCTGCCAAGATGTATCGCCCGTTCCTGCTGTTGATGTTTCTCTAACTGCATCACCATAAATTTTCATATTTTTTGCATAATTAGCATTCCTTACTTCATCTAAATTATTTTCATTATCTGCTTTTGTATCATTATCCACATTGCTATCATGTGGATATACTATAGTATATTTTGTACTTGTTGTTTTCAAGTTTTCTCCTTCATATGCTACTGATTTTCCATATGACCACAGATATTGATGTCCGTTTGCTATATATGCAGCTATTCTTTCCCATTCTCCTCCCGATAAATCGTATATTCCTGTAATATTTCTTGTGCTTGATGCTACTATTCCTCCTTGTTGATTCCATGCATACATACTTCCGGTAACTGTTGGAGTATTTCCTTGTAAGGATTTTATTTCATCTATTTTTACAACTGTTTCTGTTCCATCTACTAACCCTTGAGTCATTCCTGTTATTCCATATACACTATCTACTCCACTTTTTCCGGCGGGATTCGTTCTTGTCATTCCTCCGCTGTTTAAATTGGCATTATTAACCGCTATTTTTTGTCCATTTGTTCCATACTTACTATAACTTAAATAACTTACCATTCCCCATTCACTACTTTTCATCAAATGTGTATCTGATGAATTCAAAGTAAAACCATAAATATTTCCATTTTCATTCATAACTTTACAAATATTATATGAATCATTTAAATTTGTATAATTCATACTATATGTTAATGGTTGAAATACTGGATAACTAATTTTAGTAGAGTTTTCTCCATAGATACCATCTAGCCAGTTTCTTGCGTCTTGTGTTGAATCACTTGTTGTTCCTGCTTCTACTGCTCTTACATATGCTTTATCTTGTGTATAACTTATCGAACTTTTTTTACTTATGGTTGTGTTATTTCCTTCTGGGAATCCTGCTTCAAATTTCGCTACATATATTCCCGTTAATTCTTCGTCCCATCCTCCATTGGCAAAATTGATGCTGGTTTCATTAGTAAAAGCCGGATGTACATAAAAGTCACTGGTTGTATCTACTGTTTCATCTACACTTGTTTGTCTTTTGGCTGTTTTTAGTTCCCCATTTTCATAATAATTATCACTTGTTCCTTCTAGAAATTTTACTTCTATTGTTCCATCTTCTGATTTATTTTCTGGATTAGTGTATGTTATTTTATATGCATACCTTGGTATCCATACCCACATACTTCCATCTTCACTTTTTGTATTTGCCCATTTGCTTTGGCTATAGTCATACCAACTATTATCATCCCATGTTGTTTCTTCTACAGTTCCCATTTGGCTATCTGTTGGTTCTGTGAATTTAATAGGTGTCATTCCATCTATTTGTTCTGGTGGATTTGGTATGTCTTGTCGTAATTCTGGATTTTGTGTGTTACTTCCCTGTATAATTTTATCCATTTCATCAGTGATACTATTAAACGAAGCCTGTGTATTTACTTCTGCATCATGCATAGCATTTGTCGCTTGCTGTGCTTTTTTAAATATTCCTTGGTCTCCTAATACCATGTTAATGCTAACTGCTGCCAAAATAATTAAGATTACTAGGGTTACCACTAATGCTATTAATGTTATACCTTTCTCTTTTTTTGTTTGAAACATGACTACAACTCTCCTTTTCCTTTAGTTTTCTCTATTTTTTATCCATTTATACTTTTAACATTATATATTATTCTTTTGGTTAATTCTATTACTTTTTGGTTACATTTGTATTACATTATTGTTACATTTTTATCATTTATGACTTTATCAAGCAAAAAAAGAAACTACAAAATGTAATTTCTTTTCACACAAATTCTTCCCAGACTAAATTAGCTACATCTAATCCTTTATTTGTTAAAAATATTTTATCACCATCTACTTCTAATAAGCCTTCTTCTACTAGCTTATGAATTTCTTTTCGAAATACATATATAGGATTTTGCTTAAATTTTTCTTTAAATTTTTGGATACTCACTCCTTCTAACATCCTTAATTTCAAAAGCATATATTCTTTTTGTTGCTCTTCCATATTTTGTACCTCGTGTAAAATATTGTTTTGTGCAATTTTTTTGTTTTCACAGTTTTCTATATATGTTAATAACTGCGTAATATGAGAATATCTTTTTTTATTAAAATAAGAATGTGCTGCTATTCCCATTCCTAAATATTCTTGTTGTTCCCAGCAATTACAATTATGTCTTGACTCAAAATGTGGTTTTGCAAAATTAGAAATTTCATAATGCCTATATCCTGCCTGTTCTAATTTTCTTTTTACTTTCCAATACATATTCCTTTCCATTTCTTCAGAAGGTAACTCTATCACTTTATTTTGTAAATCTTGTTCCATTTTTGTACCTTCTTCTATAATTAATGAGTAAATAGATATATGTTCTGGTTGCAGTTCTATTACTTTTTGTAGATTTTCTTCTATATCTTGCATGGTTTGATTGGGAAGTGCTATCATTAAATCTACATTGATATTATGAAAGCCTGCTTTTCTTGCCCACTCAAAAGTTTGCAAAAATTCTTCATATGTATGTATTCTTCCTATTTGTTTTAATAAATGATTATGTGTTTCTTGCAAACCTATACTAATGCGATTTATTCCACATTTATAATAAGTTTGTAACTTCTCTAGGGTAACAGTCCCTGGATTACATTCAATTGTAATTTCTGCATCTTGCTGAACAAGTAAATGATTCTTTATAGCCTGCATAATTTCTTCTATATATTCTTTTGGTAAAATAGATGGCGTTCCACCTCCTAAATATATAGTGGTAATTTCATATTCAGAAGGAACTTGCAAATTTTTAATTTCTTGAACTATTGCTTTTATATATCTTTGATAGTATTTTTCCTGATGGGTATATGATATAAAATCACAATAATCACATTTTTTAACACAAAAAGGGATATGTACATAAATTCCTAATTCTTTCAATTTTTTTCTCCTTTTTTTGCATAGTCTAATAATGCTTTTAATCTATGATTTACTCCTGATTTTCCTATAGGTTCTTTTAACATCTTTCCTAATTCTGTTAAACTTGCATCTGGATTTTCTAAACGAAGTATTGCTATCTCTTTTAAATTTTCTGGAAGATGATTAAACTCTCCTCTTTTTTGTAAATTTTTAATAGCTTCTATTTGCTTTACAGCAGCATTAACAGTTTTGCTTAAATTCGCTGTTTCACAGTTTACTTTACGATTAACTCTATTTTTTACATCATGCAATACACGTATTTCTTCAAATTTTAGTACTGCAAAAGTGGCCTCAATAAAAGCAAAAAACTTAGAAATTTCTTCACCATCTTTTATATATAATGAATAACCATTTTTTCTTTCCAAATGTTTGACTGAAATATCATTCTTTTCTAAAACATTTTGAACAATTTTTCTATATTCTGGCAAGCTAACAATTAATTCTAAATGATATTTATTTTCCGGATTATTTACACTTCCTCCTCCTAAAAAAATGCCTCGTATAAAAGCTTTTTCTTGCATTTTTTGTACATATTCCTGCATAAATTCTTCTAAATTATATTTTTCAATTTTTACTTTTTTGTCAAAAATAATACTATATTTTTTTCCTTTAAGAGTAATTTGAAAATCTATCTGACAATTAGATAGTAATTTTCCAAAACGATTAATATTATATTCATTGGTTGTTGTATATACTATTTTTGTTTTTTGTATATGGATGTTATTACTCATGAAATAGCCTAAAAGTTCACTTTTTACAGCTTCTTTATCTGCTAAATTATGCATTTTACTTAGGTTTTCTTTTACTTGTGCTGAAAAGGTCATGTTTATTCTCCTTTCATTTTAGCGATTATTACTCGATCATTTCCTGCTAGGTCTTGCTTTGTTATCATATTTTCAAAATTTTCTTGCAATAACTGTATCACTGCTTTCTTTTGATTAAATCCTATTTCTAAACATAGATAACCCTTTTTGTTTAAATAGTTTGGTGCTTCTTTAATGATTTTTCTATAAAAGGTTAACCCATCTTCTCCTCCATCTAAGGCAATATGAGGCTCATTCTGTACTTCTTGTGAAAGTGTAGAGATGACATTTGTTTCTATATAGGGAGGATTTGATACAATCATATCATATTTTTCTTTTATATTTTCAAATAAGTTACTTTGTATGATTTGTACATCTACATTTAGAAGCACAGCATTTTTTTTCGCTACTTCAATTGCTTTTTGGCTAACATCTGATAAAACTATATTCGCATCTTTTAAAAATTTTTTTAAAGATATTCCTATACATCCACTTCCACAACATAAATCTAAGATATTTACTTTTCTTTGTTTGATTAATTGTATTACTTCTTCTACCAATATTTCTGTATCTGGTTGGGGAATAAGTACATCTTGATTTACATAAAAGCAAGAGTCCATAAACTCTTGCTTATTTGTTATGTACTGTACAGGAATTCCTTGTTTTATTTTTTGTATTGCTTCTTGAAAATCTTTTTCTTCTTTTTCTTCCAATACTTGTTCTGGATGAGTTAATATATATGTTTTATCCACTTGTAAAATATGTGTGGCAAGTAGATAGATTATCCAATATGCATCTTCTTTTTCTTTTATTTGATTGATTCCCTGTTTTATACATTCTTCTATTGTCATATTATTCCTTCTTTACTTTCATATCTTTTACAATGTTTTCTATTACTTTTTTTAGCCCTACTACTAATATGTAACCTATAACTAAAGTGCAGACTAATATTACAATTCCATCTGATGAAAGGGGCGTTAATTGCAATAATTTCTGGAATAAATACACCGCTAAAAAGTATCCCAATGCTGTAGATGTACATAAAAATGTACTTAAACGATTAAATGGCTTGCATGCTTCAATAACAGCAAATGTACTAATTCCTCCTATTGTTAAATATTGCACTGTTTTTAGCATTTCAGGTGTTAGTTCAAGTCCTTCTCTTGCAAAAGTAAGAATAAACATAGCAATAATAATTGTTAAAGCATATGGCATTGCATTGGTAAGCACTGTATGTAAGAATTTTCCTTTAATTGGCTTATCATTTGATTGAAATGATAAGAAGAATGAAGTATATCCTTCAATAACCAAATCTATTAGTGTAATTTGTATCGGTAAAAATGGGAAAGTTGTATTAGTTAATATATTAAATATAGATAATAACACAGAATAGATTGTTTTGATAAAGAATATTCTTGCAACATTAGTAATGTTATTAACTACTCTTCTTCCTTCCATTAAAATATCTTTTAATACACTAAAATCTGAATTTAATAATACAATTTGAGAAACTTGTCTTGCTATATCACTTGCTTCTGGAAGTGTAATACTACAATCTGCTTCTTTTAATGCTATTACATCATTTACTCCGTCACCTGTCATAGCAACAGTTCTTCCTTTATTTTGCAATGCTTTTACGATAAGGCTTTTTTGATGTGGTAATACTCTTGCAAAAATACTGTATTTTTCTACAAGTCCATCTATTTGGCTATCATCTTGTATAGTAGACAAATCTATATAATCTTGATAGTTTTGTAATCCTGCTTTTTTAGCAATACTAGATACCGTTAAAGGATTATCTCCTGATATAATTTTAATATCTACTTCTTGTTCTTTAAAGAAACCTAACATTTCTTTGGCATTTTTTCTTAATGGATCATCTAATTGTAAAAATGCTATTATATCTAAATGTGGAAGATTTTTTTCTGTAACAATTTGATTGGTATGTGCCACACATAATATTCGCTTTCCTTCTTTTTGTCTTTCTATAATATTGCTAGGCATATTACTATCACTATGTTCTACTAATCTTTCTGGTGCACCTATAACAATAGAACCAATCTCTTTAAAAGTAATTGCACTCCATTTTCTTTCAGATGAAAAGGATACAGATTCTACTACTTCATAATGTGTATTTCCTTGAAAATGTTCTTTTAATGCTTCAAATGTTGCATTGTTATCCTGCATAGCATTGACAAAAGCTATCATTGCTTCTTGTAAGGAAACTGGAAGTTTTTTCTCATCATGTAATAAAATATGATCTACTTTCATTCTTCCCTCTGTAATAGTTCCTGTTTTGTCTAAACATAAAGTATCTACATGTGCCAATGTTTCTACACTATATAAATCTTGCACTAAAACTTTCTTTTTAGCAAGTTTAATAACTCCTGTTGCTAAAGATATAGTAATTAAAAGCATCAATCCCTTTGGTAACATACCTAATAAAGCTGCAGCTGTACTAACTACTGAATTTTGGATTGGCATATTTCTTATAAAAAATGCTTGTACAAATAATAAAATTCCTATAGGTATAATCAAAAAGCTAGTAGTTCTTGTTACTTTCTTCATTGAATTAACAAGTTCTGATTCTGCTCTTTTATATTTTTTCGTCTGGTTAGTAATGTGACTTGCAAAATTATCATTTCCTACTTTTTCTACTTGTGAATAACATTTTCCGCTAATCACATAACTTCCAGATAATAATTTATCTCCTTTTTTCTTTAATATTGCATCAGATTCCCCTGTAAGTAAAGATTCATTTACTTCTATTTCTCCTTCTAATACAACAGAGTCTGCTACAATTTGTTTTCCCATAGATAAAATAATAACATCATCCACTACAATTTGTTCTACATCAATTTCTTTTTCTTTTCCTTCACGCAATACGGTTGCTTTGCTTTCTTTTAATACAGATAACTTACGAACCATATTTCTTGCATGGATTTCTTGATAAATTCCTATACATACATTAATGATGATAATGAGCATATAGGCTAAATTAGAATAGGCCTGCACTGCAATTAAGGCTATAGCAATGAGCACATTAAATAAATTAAATAAGGTAAATACATTATCTCTTATAATTTCCCAATTACTTCTTGTTTTGTCCTCTTCTGTTTTATTTACCATTCCTTTTTCAATTCTATTTTCTACTTGTTTTTCTGTTAATCCTGTTATTTCTTCTTTATTCATTTGCTTTCCTTCCTTATTTTTTTATTTGCAATACTAGAATACTATATTTTGATTATTTTATCAATACTTTCTTATTTAATTTTTCTTATTATTTTTAATAAGCAAAGGCTGGGAGTTTTATCTCCCAGCCTTTGCTTACTTTTGTGGATTTTTATTGATTAAATATCCACCATAATTGGAAAATCTTATTTTTTATACGGTTCATGTTTTCTACAGAATTGATATGGATAATTTGCTCATACGTTCCACTTGCTTTTAGAGTGTATCTATCTTCTTTTGCTATGTAGTTTATTTTCATTCCATTTCCTATATATATCCAATCTCCATTGTCTATAACATGGAATGTTTCTCCCTCTTCTAAAATAGCATATTCTTTTAATTTTCCTCTGCTTAAAATAATAGCACTCCTAAGAGTTCTTGCTTCTTTCTGAATTTCATGATAACAAACTTTTATCCAATCAGTTTGCTGGATTTCGATTTCTGAAAAGTTCAATAATTTCATTAGCTGTTCATATACTTGCATTGTTTCTAACAAATTCTCTAAACTTAACAGGTATTGTTTGATTTCATCTTGATGCTGTAATGTTAATCTTTTTTCTTTTCCGATAGAATAACCTGGCTCATCAATGTCTATATTTAATTGATATACACCATTAACCGTTAGTCTATAATATACGGAAAAGTCCTGATTAAAGATCTCTAGTAGTTTATCGTTTTTCCTAGTTACACTCTTCCTAAGAAATATTTTGGGTTTAGCTTTTCTATCATTTCTTTTAATACTGTATCTTTTTCTCTCTTCCTCTTCCGCAGAGATTTGTTCTTCATATTCAAAACCTGTCCCCAAATAAAGAAAAATTTGTATTTCTTTTCCTGTAGCTGTTAAGCACTTAAAAGATGCTCTTTCTTCATTCCAATCACTTAACTTCACGGGAGTTTTAAAACCTGCCTGTTGGATAAAATCTGCAAAATTATCAAATTTGTAATTTATGAATGTAGCCCATTTTGTTATCTTTTCTTTTAGTTCTTCCGTATCACACAAAATCTCACATACTCCATTTTGTGCTTTAAGCATTGATGTATCTACATCATCATTTGGCTTGTTCCGCATAAAAAATTTTTCTATTTTCATATTTCCTCCATAGTAGTAACTTGATGAAGCATTAGTTACTTGTACCCTTTTTTGCTCCTGGTACCAAGGATAGAATAGTTATATTATACTATAAATTGACATAATTTTCAACTTTCCTGACACAATTTAAAAAGGTATATAAGTATTCTTAAAGAATATAAAACTAAACCACAGATGACAGATATGTGTTTCATACCTGTCATCTGTGTTAAAGAGAAATGGATTATGCTTATTCTACTTCATCCACTCCAGTAATAATTGTTATCACATAACGCCCATATTTTCCATAGTCAATAGAAATTACAGCATCATTAGAAATTTTAGCATCATCGTTCCTTACCCAACAGAGCACCTGAAGAAGATGTCTACCTGTGAAGAAATGCTCTCTTAATAATACATAATCTTCATAGAATAAAACCGTATCAGGAGTAATCTCTTTTTTCATAATTGGATGACGTTCAGCCATTCTAATCTCTTGTCCATTACTTCTCGGAAAGATTACTTCGTCAGGTTTTCCAAGCATATCTTTTACTTGAATATTTTTAGAAAGCATACCCAGACACTGCCCATGCTTGTAAACAATACGCTCGACCGATTCACCAAAAAAGATAAGTTTAACAAGATACATCTGTTCACCAGATTTTTCAATCTCCTCATAGCCCAAATAAGTAATATCTTCGACTTCATATCCACAAATTTTGAGATGCTCTAAAATCCATTTCTGATCCTTCATAATGTGTTTCCCTCCTAAAATATCTGGAGGTTTACACAGCCCCTCCAGAAAAAAATCATTTTTCCGAAAACTTCGCTGTGTAAAGCTATTTCAGTACTATTAATTATATCATAATACAAGGGGAAAGTCAATTTACATAAATATTGTTAAATACTCGAAAGATATAAAACATAAAAAAAATAAAGACAACAATTTGATAAATATGTAAATGTTAAAATAAAACTGATAGAAAAATTCAAAATAAAATTGATAGAATTCTATCAGTTTTTTTGATGAGTTT
>CALWZX010000014.1 GCA_944386125.1 uncultured Clostridia bacterium
TTATTATCCATGTTACACCTTCTAAATTTACAAGAGATACAGTAAAACAATATAAACAATATGTAACCAATCAAATTGTTGTTCTTTGTACTAAAGGATTTGAAAAAGAAACATTATCTACTTTAGATACCGTAATAGAAGAAGAAATTCCAGGAGTAAAACTAGCTGTACTATCTGGCCCAAGTCACGCAGAAGAAGTTTCTGTTGCTATACCTACTGTTATGGTAGCAGCATCACACGATAAAGAAGTGGCTCTAAAAGTACAAGATATTTTTATGAATGAAAATTTAAGAATTTATACATCTGATGATGTAAAAGGAGTAGAATTAGGAGGAGCTTTAAAAAACATTATTGCATTTTGCTCAGGTGTTGCTGCAGGAATTGGTTTAGGAGATAACTCTTTTGCAGCTTTAATTACAAGAGGCCTTGGAGAAATTACAAGACTAGGTGAAAAAATGGGTGGCAAAAAAGAAACTTTTTATGGTTTAAGTGGTCTAGGTGATTTAATAGTAACTTGTTTAAGTAGCCATAGTAGAAATAGAAGAGCAGGAGTACTATTAGGACAAGGAAAAACTTTAGAAGAAGCAAGAAAAGAAATTGGGATGGTAATAGAAGGTGTAGATAACATAGAAGTGGCACATGAACTTTGCCGAAAGTATGATGTTAATATGCCAATTGTAGATGCCGTATATGACATGTTATATAAAAATTTAGAGCCAAGAAAAGCAGTTACTATGTTAATGACAAGAGCAAAAAAAGACGAAATTTAATAAGGAAATCTTTCATATAAATAGCGAATAATGTCATCTGCATTATCATCTGTTACTTGTATATACATATCAGGATCTAAACAGATCCACATACGAATTTGAAAATCATCACTATTTTCGGTATATACTCCTATAATATTTGCCATTTCAATAGGATTTTCAAAATATGTTTCCCATTCTAATGTATTAGGCTCTATATGTTCATTTTTTAATTGTTCTTGAGAAAAAGAATAAAAACTTTTAAGAAAACGAAATATCTCGTTTTCTTTTTTACTATATAATTTAACCGTTGTATTCATATAATCACCTTCTTTTTATCTAGTATAAAAAAATATATATAATTTATACGAGGAATAATTTTGCAAAAAATGTTCATAATAAAGATGAGAGGTGCCATATGAAAAAATATATGTATGTAATTTTAATTATAATTCTTACTGTATGCATTTTAGCAAGTGTTTTCTTTGTAAGTTTTGCTTCTTCAAAAGGAGATGAAAAGGAAAAATTAGCTCAGAAAGCACAAGAAGAAATTAAATATATAGAAACTACATTATTTTCTATGTTAAACGAATTGCAAAATATTTCCTTTGATATTTATAGATTAACTATTGAAAATAAGGAAAAGCAAAATGTTACAGAAGGTTCGGAAGCCAGTCAAGAAGAATCTTCTAGTTCTTCAGAAGAAAGTAGTTCATCTGAAAATACAAGCAAGGAAAATCAAACGCAGAAAAAGTATAGTATGGAAAATGCAAGCATATTATTAAATAAACAAGATGAAGTGGATTGGGATTATCAAAAAGTTACCATTGAAACTTTGTATCCCTATTGGAATACTACGATGGTAGATTTACATGAACTTGGTGTCAATAGTGAAGATATTACAAAATTTTCACGGATTACTAGATGAGTGTGTGAAAAAAATGCAGGAAGAAAATAAAGCAGATACATTAATAGTATTATCTAATATGTACAATTATATTCCTACATTTCTAAGTCAAGTAACAGATAATCAAAAATTTATTTCTCTACTACAAACAAAAGCCTTTATTATGCAAAGCTATGCTTTAGTAGAACAAGATAAATGTGATGAAATGCTTTCTATTATTCAAAAGGCAATTGATACATTTTTATTAGTTATCAATCAAGCAGATAATACAAATGCTAATGTAAATACTTTAAATAAAATATATATTTACTTAAATGAAATTAAAAAAACAATTCAAGAGAAGAATAAGGAGTTGTATTTTGTCAAATATAAAAATTTAGTAGAATCTATTACCATTGAACAAGAAAATTTTTAAAAAATAAGAACTTGACAGAAAGTAAAAAAGAGTTTAGAATAAATAGAGTAAGCAAATTGAATAGTCGCGTATAGCAAGGCTGAAAAGCAGCGTACGAGGAAAGTCCGGGCTCCATAGAGCAATGATGCTAGATAACGTCTAGTGAGGGTAACCTTAAGGAAAGTGCAACAGAAAATAACCGCCTTACATAAGTAAGGTAAGGGTGAAAAGGTGAGGTAAGAGCTTACCGCAAATATGGTGACATATTTGGTCTTGTGTAAACCCCATCAGGAGCAACACCGAGATAAGAAGGCTAAGACTGCTCGTCATCTTCTTGATTTGGTGGCTTGAGCCATATAGCAATATATGGACTAGATAAATGACTATTCACGACAGAACCCGGCTTATAGATTTACTTATGAAAAATAAGTCAGACTAATTTCAATTTAGCTGACTTATTTTTTTCATGTCTTCTGGCAAAGGAGCAATATAAAAAACTTGCTTTTGCGTAATGGGATGTATCAATTTCACTTGGTAACTATGCAAAGCTTGTCTTGCAATAAGGGAAGAGGGATGAGAATATAAAGTGTCACCAAGTAATGGATGACCTATATACTTCATATGTACACGAATTTGATGAGTTCTTCCCGTTTCTAACTGGCATTGGATAACAGAATAATTTTTTTCAGGGAAAGCCTTTAAACTTTGATAGTGCGTTATGGCAATCTCTCCCTTATTATCAATACATCTTTCCATAATACTATTTTCTTTTCGAGCTATAGGAGCATTAATCACTCCTTCTCCTTCTAAAATGCCTTCGCAAATCGCAATATATGTTTTTTCGAAATCATGATGTTTCATTTGTTCTATTAAACATTCTTGGATATAAGCATTTTTAGCAAAAATCACAATCCCAGAAGTATCTTTATCAATACGATTTACTGGGCGTATTTTTTTGTGCAAATTCTGAGATTGAAAGTAATAACAAAGTCCATTAGATAGACTATCTGTATAATGCAAATGTGAAGGATGAACAGGAATTCCACTTGGTTTATTGATGACTATATAGCATGCATCTTCATAAAGAATAGAAAGATGCATAGGAATAGGAACAATATTATGAGAATCTTCTGCATAATCTAAAAAAACAGTAATTTTATCACCGAAAGTTACAATATCATTAACTAAACAAGGCTTATCATTTTTATAAATCCCATTTTCTCTTTTTAACGTAGTTAGCAAATGATGGGAAATATGTAATTTTTTTTGCAAAATATCCTTTACTGTACCAAGATGAGATGAATCAGCTATATATTGTAAATTCATAAACCCTCCCATATTAATATGTTAATGGTAACAGTGTACCATAAATACTTAAGATAATCAACGATATTACTTGTATTTACATAAAAAATATAGTATAATGCCTGTGTAACCAGTAAACCAAGCAACGTTTGTTAAATAACAAGGAGGAAAACAGTATGGATACGTTTCAGCGAGAATGGAGAAAAATGATATTTGAAATGCGGCTTTTATTTGGCGGTTGCATGAAGCCAGAAGAAAAAAATGCACTCTACCTTTGTTTGGGTGCACAAGTAGCAGCATATCGGTCATTGAGTTGTTTAGGAAGAGGATTTATAAATTCTGATTTTGCGCAAGAGTCGGATATTTCTCTATTACTTCAGATAGGGGAAAGTTTTGAAGAAGAAATTCTTCATAAACACTATGGAACTTCTTTAAGTACACTGATTTTTGCTAAAGAAATGACAAACTATCCATTTGCACAGCAATGGACAAATGGAGAATATGATAAAAATGCTTTGCAGGTGTATTTGCAAAATGAGTGGGAAAAATTAGTGTTTGTGCCACCTTTAGCTATAAGGAGTATTGCTATATTACTAAGTAATACTGTTAAGCAAAAAGAAGAGGCAACTTCGCCAGAGGAAAGGGATATTTTTAACAATATTCTTGCCAAAAGAAGAAAAGAGAAACAAGAATATTACCGGTATATCAGTGTAAAAACACAATTTTTCAAAATGATATATGAAGTAACCGGTAAAGGATTTTTTGATGCAAACCAAATTGTATCAGAAGAAGATGTAAGAAATAATGTAGTGATTTTAGCTATTGGGAAAGATTTTGAAAGCAAATATTTGAAAGTAAAAGAAAATATACCATTAGAACAAAAAATTTTCTACAATTATCCTATTTTTATTGATAAAATTACTGATGAATTTTCTTCTGAAACGAAAAAATTATTATCAATTCTTTCTATGCAATAATTCATACTGGAGAAGGGGGCAAACAGAAACATGGCCCCCTTTATTCTTTTTCATAAAGAAAAACACAAAAATATCTTGTACTTTTTACAATTTACATATATAATGAAGCTATCAAAAAGGAGGGCGAAAAATGACATTTATTGAAGAAATAAAAAATAGAGCCAAACAAGATATTAAAACTATAGTACTACCAGAAGGAGAAGATGTAAGAGTTTTACAAGCAGCTTCTATAGTAAAAAAAGAAAAATATGCAGATGTAATTATCGTAGGAGATGAAGAAAAAGTATGCTTGCTTGCTAAAGAAAATCATATTGATTTAACAGATATTTCTATAGTAAACCCAAATACCTCAGAAAATTTTAGTCAATATGCTCAAAAACTATATGAATTACGAAAACAAAAAGGAATGACCTTGGAAAAAGCAAAAGAATTACTACAAGAAAACATTTATTTCGCAACAATGATGTTAAAAGAAGGAGAATGTGATGGTTTAGTTTCTGGAGCTTGTCATTCTACAAGCAATACTTTACGTCCAGCATTACAAATATTAAAAACAGCTCCTAATACCAAATTAGTTTCTGCTTTTTTTGTTATGGTAACGCAAGAAAAGTATCTAGGTGAAAAAGGAACATTTATATTTGGAGATTGCGGTCTAAATGAATATCCTGATGCAGAAGCTTTGTCAGAGATTGCTATTTCTTCTGCAAAATCATTTGAGCAATTAATAGGAAGCAAGCCAAGAGTTGCTATGCTATCTTATTCAACATATGGAAGTGCTCATTCTCCTCTAACTGATAAAGTAGTAGAAGCAACCAATATTTTAAAAGAAAAGAAACCAGACTTTATATTTGATGGAGAATTACAATTAGATGCAGCTATTATCCCAGAAATTGCACATAGAAAAGCCAAAGGAAGCCCTGTTGAAGGAAAAGCGAATGTTTTAATTTTTCCAGATTTAGATGCAGGAAATATTGGATATAAACTAGTACAACGTTTAGGAAGAGCAGAGGCATATGGACCACTTTGCCAAGGAATAGCAAAACCAGTTAACGACTTATCAAGAGGTTGTTCAGCAGAAGACATTGCAGGAGTAATTGCTATAACAGCTGTGCAAGCGGGATTACAAAATTAAATGAAAGGAAATAGAATATGAAAATTTTAGTTTTAAATTGTGGGAGTTCTTCTTTAAAATATCAGTTAATTGATATGGAAAATGAGCAAGTAATAGCAAAAGGATATTTTGAAAGAATAGGAAATTATGATTCCTTTGTTACTCACAAAGTTAATGGGGAAAAATATCGTTATGACGTTATTGCAAGAGATCACGGGGATGCCATTAAATTTGTTTTAAAAGAGTTTACAAATCCTAAATATGCAGTTATACAAAGTTTAGATGAAATTAGTGCTATTGGACATAGAGTAGTTCATGGAGGAGAAAAATTTAAAAGCTCAACGATTATTACAGAAGAAGTAAAAAAAGGAATTGAAGATGCTATCACTTTTGCTCCACTTCATAATCCAGCACATCTACAAGGAATTAAAGCAACTGAGAAATATCTACCAGGAAAACCAAATGTAGCGGTATTTGATACAGCATTTCATCAAACTATGCCAAAAGAACATTATTTATATCCAATTCCTTATCGCTATTATGAAAAATATGGAATTCGTAAATATGGAGCTCACGGAACATCTCATCAATTTGTTTCTCAAAGAGTAGCAGAATTAATGGGAAAACCGATAGAAGATTTAAAAATTATTAGTTGCCATATAGGGCAAGGAGCTAGCATTTGTGCTATTCAAGGTGGAAAAAGTGTAGATACTTCTATGGGATTAACTCCTTTAGGAGGAGTCGCTATGGGAAGTCGTTCAGGAGATTTAGATCCATCTGTTGTAACATATATTATGGAAAAGGAAAACTTAAATCCTGCACAAATGGAACATATTTTAAATAAAGAATCTGGACTTTTAGCACTATCTGGTATATCGGTAGATAATAGAGATGTGGAAAGAGCTATTGCTCAAGGTGATGAAAGAGCTATATCTTCTTTAAAAGAATATGACTATATTATTGCACAATATATTGGAAAATATGCTGTAACAATGAATGGTGTAGATGTAATAGTATTCACAGCAGGAGTAGGTGAGAAAGGACCTATTACAAGAGAAGATGTATGTAATTATTTAGGTTTTATGGGAGTAGAATTAGATAAAGAAAAAAATGATGCAACAAGGGATAAAGAGACTGATATTTCTACACCAAATTCTAAAGTAAAGGTTTGGGTAATTCCTACAAATGAGGAATTAATGATTGCCCGTGAAACGATGAATTTAATTAAATAGAAAGGATTTTTGAAAATGAAAATATTAATTTTAAATTGTGGAAGCTCTTCTTTAAAATATCAATTAATTGATATGACAGATGAGAGTGTTGTTGCTAAAGGAAACTTTGAAAGAATTGGAGAAAAAGAATCTTTTTTAACTCACAAAATTGATGGAGAAAAGTATGTGTATAATGAAGTAGCTTTAAATCATGAAGAAGCATTAAAGATTATCATGAGAGAGCTTTTAAATCCAGAACATCAAGCAATTCAAGAACTATCTGAAATTGATGCAGTAGGACATAGAATTGTAGCAGGAGGAGAATTATTTGATAAATCTGTTTTAATAGATGAAAAAGTTATTGAAGGAATTGAAGAATGTAGCAAACTTGCACCATTACATAATCCAGCTGCAATATTAGGAATTAAAGCATGTCAAGCAGAAATGCCAGGAGTTCCTATGGTAGCTACTTTTGATACAGCATTTCATCAAACCATGCCAGAAGAAAACTATATATATCCTATCCCTTATGAGTATTATAAAAAATATGGAATTCGTAAATATGGTGCACACGGAACTTCACACCAATTTGTTTCTAAGCTTGCAGCAGAAATGATGAATCAAGATATTCAAACATTAAAAATAGTTACTTGTCATTTAGGGCAAGGAGCTAGCATTTGTGCAGTAGATGGAGGAAAAAGTATAGATACTTCTATGGGATTAACTCCTTTAGGAGGAATTACTATGGTAACTCGTTCAGGAGATTTAGATCCATCTGTTGTAACAGCAATTATGAAAAATGAGAATTTGACACCAGATATAATGGAAAATATTTTAAATAAACAATCTGGTCTAACTGCCATTTCTTCATTGCCACCAGATTTTAGAACTATTGAAGCAGCATCTTATGAAGGAAATGAAAAAGCTAAAGTAGCTATTCAAAAATTTGTATCTACTGTTGCTCAATTTATAGCAAGATATGCAGCAGAAATGGAAGGATTAGATGCCATTGTATTTACAGGAGGTATAGGAGAAAACCAATTCCGCATAAGAGAAGCAATTTGTAATAAATTAAAATTTATGGGAGTAGAAATTTCATCTAAAAAGAATGAAGTAAAAGGAGAACAAGTAGATTTATCTGCACCTACTTCAAAAGTCAAAATTTTATTAATTCCTACTAACGAAGAATTAGTTATTGCAAGAGATACAATGAATTTAGTTAAATAAATCAATTAAGAGAGACTTTTCAGACAATGAAAGGTCTTTTTTGAAAATAAATAGTTAACAATTAGAGGTGGAGAAATGTCTTCTATTAATTATGATGTATATGGAAATTATTAAGAAACATCTTTAGTAATTGTTATGAGAGTTATAATAAAGAAATGGTGGAGGATATAAATATGGGAACATGGGGAACAAGATTATATGATGATGTAGCATTGGATGTGAAAGAAACATATCAAATGAAACTAGAAGAAGGGAAAAATAAAGAACAAGCACTAAATGAAATACTTACAGAATTTGATTGGGCAATGGACGATGAAATTGATTCAGAAATATTCTGGATAGCTTTAGCAGATACATTATTAACAAACAATAATTTAAGTTATTGGATAAGAAATAAAGCTTTAGATGAAATTAAAAAAGGAAAAAGCTTGGCTATATGGAAAGAACAGGCTACAAAACAAGAATATGAAGCAAGAAATAGAGAAATACAAAAAATAAAAGAAAATCTACAAAATACATTATACCTTAAAAATAATCCAAACTATAAGGGAAAATGGGAAATAGGTGATGTATATGCATACCGTATTGAAGGCAAAGAAACAAGAGAAGATGAAGGAAGATATTTGCTATTTAGAATGATAGATGAAACGGAATGGATTAGAGGAAAAGTACCTATCACTTATATACAAATAACAGAAAAAAATAAATTACCAACAGAAAAAAATGAATTAGAAAAGTTAGAATATATTATAATGAGAAATTTTGAAAATGTAAGATACGGTTATAGAACAGTTATTGAAAGTACGTCTAAAAGAACTATACCAGAAAAATTAATTTATATAGGAAATTATCAAAACATACAACCTCCCCAAAAAGAATATATTCAAGAATTGCCTGTAGAGATGGAATTATGTCTTTGGAAACGAGTAAATGAGGATTTCTTAGAAAGATTAAAATTTTATGGAACAGATTTACATCCTATATATCATGAGGGGAACATTGAAAATATTAATGACTCAAAATTAAGATTTTTAATTCGACTAGAGTATTATAAACAACAATTAGGAATTACACATCCAAAGGAAGCAATAGTAAAAGATAATGCATTGTTGTATATATCATTTATAGACTCTCTCATGTTACCAGGGCTTGTTAGAAATCCTACGGGGATGTGAGTAGAAAATATGAGAGAAGAAGCATATAAAAGAATTGATGAACTAAAAGAAGTAATTGCTAACCAAAACGAAACAGAAGAAAAAAAGAAACAAAGATATGATATATTAGATGATTTAAAGAAAAGAATTGCAAAACATAATGATGACATTATCAAAATAGGAAAAGGATATATTTCTTTAAAATAAAAATACCAACCGGGAAGTATTTACTTTCCGGTTTTTCATATTCGGAAAAGAACTGAATTTTACATAATATCATATGATATATAAAGAAAGGGGGGATATTTTTGAATTTAAAAGGGAAAAAAGTTGGTTTTTGTTTTACAGGTTCTTTTTGCACTTTTTCAACCGTTATGGAATATTTAAAAAAATTAGTAGAAGAGGGGGCAGAGGTATTACCAATTATGTCTTTTCATGCTTATCAATTAGATACTAAGTTTGGAAAAGCGCAAGATTTTATTCAGAAAATAGAAGAAATTACAAAACAAACTATTATTCACACTATACAAGGTGCAGAGCCTATTGGACCAAAAAAATTAACAGATGTTATGGTAGTACTTCCTTGCAGTGGTAATACAATAGGAAAATTAGCAAATGGAATTATAGATAATCCTGTTACTATGGCCGTTAATGCACACTTAACATGATGGCAGAAAATAATGGATGCTTTATTATAAAAAATAATAGAAAAAGGCTACTAACAAAATGTTAATAGCCTTAAATACCCTCTTTTTATAATGAAAATAGAGTAAAATCTTTTTCCACGTTATAATGGAAACTCATTAGCAAGTTCCTCTTTTAATTCATCTGGCAAGGAATCATATTTTCCTCGAAGCCTACGAGTATAGTCTTGATAAAAAAAGGCTATATCTAAACTAGAAACATTATCGAGTTTTGAAAAATTCTCGACAGCATATTTATAGGCATTAAGAAAATCTAAAGCCCTAGCCCGTTCAGCAGCTAAGCTTCGTGTGTTGGTTAAGCTATTCATATTATTACAAGTATAGTTATAACCAACATATTCAATTGCTAGTACTTTATTAGATGCAGCAATAAGAATGGGAATAAGAGCAACATCTTCATAACATCTTAAATCTACAGAGAATAAGACTGTTGAGAAAACGTTTTTCTTAAAAGCAAATAGCCAATAAACTGCATACTTCTTTCCAGAAGTAGACCATTGTTTTAATGCTTCTAGCCCTGTTAGGGTTACACCTAGAGAATCATAAAAATTATACCTTTGATGATCTTTGTGCTTAGCATCTCCAACAAGATTTGACTGATAGCGAATGATATCAGGAGAAGCATGTTGTTTGATTGCTAAACTGAGTTCATAAAGTAAATTCGGGTTAATAGTGTCATCAGAATCAACAAATATCAAATAGTCGCCTGTTGCAAGAGTTATACCTCTTCTACGAGAATAGGAAACTCCTTCATTGACAAAATGATAAGTGTAGATAAATGAGTAAATAAAAGCATACTCATCTAAAATTTGTGAAGTTCCATCTGTAGAACCATCATCGATTAAGATAACTTCAAAATCATAGTAATTTTGTTTTATAATACTCTCTATACAATCCCGTACAAAATCTTTGCAATTATAGCAAGGTACAATAATGGAGAACATCATAATAAAACCTCCTTAAAACGTGGCAAATTCCAATTGGAATTTATAATGTGTAGTTACGTATGTAAATGACATTATACAGTAAAAAAGTAGCAAATTCAAGTGAATTCTTGAAAGTTCAAGTATAATATGATATAAGTTATAAAAAAGTAAAATGGAGAAACGAATATGAAATATGAAAATATAATAAAACAAATGACATTAGAAGAGAAAGCACAGTTATGCGTAGGAGAAGATTATTGGAATAGCAAAGAATTACAAAAATACGGAATACCAAAAATCAGAATGTCTGATGGGCCTCATGGATTAAGAGTACAAAAAGCTGCAGCAGATAATCTAGGAATTAATGAAAGTGAAGTATCTATATGTTTTCCAACAAGTGCAACAATAGGAAATAGTTGGAACAAAGAAATTGCATATCAATTAGGAGAAACTTTAGGAAAAGAAGCGAGAGCAGAAGAAGTGAATATTGTTCTAGGACCAGCGATTAACATAAAAAGAAGCCCGCTATGTGGTAGAAATTTTGAATATTTTTCCGAAGACCCGTATTTAACAGGAATATTAGGAAGTGAATATGTAAAAGGTTTACAAAGCCAAAATGTAGGTGCATGTGTAAAACATTTTGCTGTAAACAATCAAGAAAATAGGAGAAGAACTATAGATGTAGTCATTGATGAACGAAATTTAAGAGAGATATATTTAAAAGCATTCGAAATGGTTATAGAAAAATCTAATCCATGGTCTATTATGAGCGCGTATAATCGAGTAAACGGAGAATATTGTAGTGAAAATACACATCTATTAGAAGATATATTAAGGAAAGAATGGAATTATAATGGAATAGTTATATCAGATTGGGGAGCAGAAAATGATAGGGTAAAAGGAATAGAAAATGACCATGAATTAGAAATGCCCGGAAAAAGAGGAAAGGGTATAGAAGAAATTATAGAGGCTGTAAAGTCTGGAAAAATATCTGAAAATAAATTAGATTGCATTATTGACAGAATAATAGATGTAGCAAAAAGAGGAAACAATAGTGAAAAAAAATATACTTACAATAAAGAGGAACATCATAAAATAGCACAAATAATTGCAGAAGAATCGATTGTTTTGTTAAAGAATGAAGAAAATATACTACCAATTAAGAATAAAAAAATAGCTTTAATAGGAGATATGGCAAAATATCCAAGATATCAAGGCGCAGGCAGTTCAACAATCAATCCATATAAAGTAGAAAATGCTAATGATAATTTTAAAGAAAATGGTATAATAGTTGAATATGCAAAAGGATATGCAAGGATAGAAAATGAGGAAGAGGATGAAACACTTAGAAAAGAAGCTATAGAATTAGCAAGAAGAAATGAGATTGTTCTCTTATTTGTGGGGTTAACAGAAAATTTTGAGTCAGAGGGAGTAGATAGAAAAAATTTAGACTTGCCAGAAAATCAAAATAGATTAATTGAAGATATTTGCAAAGTAAATCAAAATGTAGTTATTGTTTTATCAAATGGGTCACCAACTTTCATGCCTTGGAAAAATCAAGTAAAGGCAATTATAACTGGATATCTTGGAGGAGAAGCAGGAGCAAAAGCAATGATAAATTGTCTGCTAGGAAAGGTTAATCCAAGTGGAAAGTTAGCTGAAACATATCCAAAAAAATTAGAAGATACGCCATGCTATAAAAATTACCCGGGGACAGAATTAACGGTAGAATACCAAGAGTCTATATATGTAGGATACAGATTTTATGATACCAATAATACAGATGTACTTTTTCCATTTGGATATGGGCTAAGCTATACAAATTTTGAATATCATAATTTAAAAATTGAACAAAGGAATGAAAAAATAAAAGTTTCGTTTACTATAAAAAATATAGGAAAATTAAAAGGAAAAGAAATTGCACAAGTATATGTATCACAAGAAAGCCCAAAAATATTTAAACCTAAGAAAGAATTAAAAGGATTTGAAAAAATAGAGTTACAACCAGGAGAAGAAAAACGCATAAGTATATTACTAAATAAAAAATCTTTTGAATATTATAATCCTGAAATAAATCGTTGGGCAATAGAGCAAGGAAAATATACTATATTCATTGGAAAATCTAGTAAAGATATTGTACTAAAAGAAACTATTTTCATCGATTCACAAGATGAAAATATAAAGAAAAATTATCCAAAAAAATATTACACAGCAAATGTTCATGAAATTCAAGATGATGAATTTGAAGAGCTATTAGGAAGAAAAATTCCTAATAGACATTTAAATATAAAAGATATTACAGAAGAAAATACATTAGAACAAATTAAAGAAACTAAAATAGGAAAACTGATTTATGAAGACCAAATAAAAAAAATGAAACAGCTTTTAAAGGAGCAAAATGTAAATAAGGCAACAAAAGTAATGATGGATTTACAAAAACCATTAAAAAAATTTTATGAAAAGAAAAGTAGTAAAATAACAAAAGAAATGGTAGATGAATTAATAGAAATAGCAAGAGAAGATAAAGATTTTACTACCAATGATTTTATCAATATATATTTAAAATAAATTTATTAGAGAATGTATAAAAGTTTATATTAAACCAAAAAAGTCGAGCAATCGACTTTTTTTATGCTTAGGCGTTATTTCATTAATACGATAGGAATAATACTTAAAAATCTTCATAAATTTTAATAGAGGAGATTGACATGGAAATACATTTTAATTTTACAGAAGATAATAGCCATGTAAAAAACCTAGCCTTTGTTAGAGCCTTATTAATTAAATGCACAATAGAAAAATTAGATATATCCTATGAGGAGAAAGAAGAAATAAAAAGGAAAGTTCTAGAATATTTAAAAAATGCATAAAAGGATTATTTTATAGTTATTCATGAGGAGAAATAATATGAAACAAAAAATTGTAATTGCTATATATTCCAGAAAATCAAAATATACCGGTGTGGGAGACTCTTGTCGGAAATCAAATTGAACTATGCTTAGAATATATACAACTTCATTATCCAAAAGAACAATATGATGTAGAAACTATCATATTTGAAGATGAAGGGTTTTCAGGAGGAACTACACAAAGACCTCAATTTCAAGAAATGCTACAACGAGTTAAAGAAAAATCCTTTCACGTTTTAATTTGTTATAGACTAGATAGAATTAGCAGAAATATAGCTGATTTTTCAAATTTGATTAATGAATTATCTAAGCATAACATTAGTTTTATTTCCATTAAAGAACAATTTGATACAAGGACACCCATGGGAAGAGCAATGATGTATATTGCTTCTGTATTTGCCCAACTAGAACGAGAAGTTATTGCAGAAAGAATAAGAGATAATTTATTAGAATTATCTAAAACGGGTACTTGGCTTGGAGGTGATCCTCCTTTAGGTTTTTCAGTTGAGCGATTTGAAAAAGTAGATAGTTGTGATAATAAAGAAAATAAAAATCCTATAAAGAAATATAGAAAAGCATCAAAGCTTATTATAAATAAAAAAGAACTTGAAACATATCATTTAATTATTTCAAAATATGAAGAACTGAAATCATTATCTAAGGTGGAGACTTATTTGATGAATAACAATATAAAAACAAGAAACGGAAAACATTATAGCATTTTTGCTATAAAAGCAATTTTAACAAATCCAGTTTATGTAAAAAATGATGAGGATGCCATAAATTATTTTAAAGAAAAAGAAATTCATATTTTTTGTGAGAATGATGATAGAAAAAAATTTAACGGAAGGTATGGCTTTTTAACATATAACAAAACAACAGGGAAAAAGAGTTTACCGGTTAAGGACTGGATCTATGCAGTTGGATTACATCCGGGAATAATAGAAGGGAAAAGATGGATTGCCATTCAATTATTACTTGAAAAAAATGCTAATAAAAGATATCGAGCAGCTGGATACCCTAAAAAGCAAACTATTGTATCAGGACTTATTAAATGTAAGCAGTGTGGTTCCTTCATGAGACCAAGAAACATGAATAGAAAAAGGCAAGATGGAACAGTTCATTATAGATATTGTTGTATCATGAAAGAAAAATCACGAGGTCAGAAATGTAATGCTAAAAATGTTATTGGAGAGGAACTCGATAACTACATTATTCAAATTATAAAAGAAACTTTTGTGCCTAATCTTGAAATTTATAAAGAACTTGAAAAAATGTCTATCAAAAAAGAAAATAATATTGATGAAAAGAGTCTTAGAATATTAGAAGAAGAAAGAAAGAATATCCAAAAAGAAATAAAAAAAATTATAAAAAAATTAGAATACGTTGATATAGATTTAATCAATATAGTAAATGATAATATAAGAGAACTAAAAAAGAAACAAGAAAAAATAGAAAAAGAAATAAGTCATGTAAAAAAAAGAAATAAAAATAAAACAGATATAGATATTCTCAAAATGATTAATTTATCTTTTGAAATATTTGATTTATTTGATTTAAAAACCAAAAGAGATATTGCTAAAATATTTATTGAAAGTATATATGGTTCTGATGATCATATAGAAATTAATTTTGCAACTACTACCATAACGGAATTTCAAAAAAAGATTTTTAACCCTACTTTTCAGAAGTAGATAATTTTTTACCATAAAACTGCCAACAGAAGTAGAGCGTTAAATCTCATTTGCGCAATCAAAATCCAGTAGTAATAGGAGTTTCTACAAATGATGGATTATCAGGAAGTTTAGAGAATATAGGAAAGCTTTTAAATAGAAAAAACTACTATTTTATTCCGTTTAAGCAAGACAATCCTATCACAAAACCAAATTCATTAGTTTTTGATAAAAATTATATCATTCCTGCAATAGAAATGGCTGCAGAAAGAGAACAAATTCAGCCTATTTTAACATAAAAAGATATTTTACAACGGAAAAATATTAAAATTACTTGAAATATTATGTAAAATACGATATAATTTTATTATCATTCTTATAGGAGGAAAAGAATATGGTCAAAACTATAACTCTTAAACCGTTTTGTCGGAAACAAGAGTTAAGAGAAGTTTTAGATGCAAAGAGTTTAAAGAAAGCTTTTCCTTTAATTTTTTCTAAGGATGCTAGTATACATCAAATGATTGTAGAATTAGAAAAGATGTCTTCTATGACAAATTACATTGTTTTAAGTGTTTTCAATTTGTATAATATCTTAATTGGTGTAATTGTTATTGAAAGAAAAAAGGAAAAAGCAATTCTGCACTATGCTCTAGGAAACTATTACAAAAAAGATACCTATCAAGTGATAAAAACCGCTATACAGTACTTACAAGATAACCATTCTTTTGACTCGATTGAAATTGAGCAAGAAGAGAAAATGCAAACCAAAAATAAAAGAGTCGAAAACTCTTTCTTAGAGAATCCTGCTTTAAATTTCAAAAAGCGGTTTGTCAGAACTTCTAAAAAAAATAGGAAAACCATTATATTTTCCAAATCTTTAAAAAAAGCCACCTGACTTAAAGGTGGCTAGTCTTTTTGATTCAAAGGATTTTGATTAACAGCATCTCTAATTTGTTCATTATTGACGTGTGTATAAATTTCTGTAGTAGATATACTTTTATGACCAAGCAACTCTTGCAAAGAACGTATATCTACACCATGTTGATACATTAAAGTAGCAGCTGTATGCCTTAATTTGTGAACAGAGAATTTCTCCACATCTAAACCTGCTTTAGCTAATTCTCTTTTTACAATATATTGAACAGTTCGATTACTAATTCTTTCTTTACGCTCACTTAAGAATAACGCTTTTTCAGAATTTTTAGAATCATGTTTAACTCCTTCTGTAGGTCTAACGGCTATATAGCAATTTAAAGCATCAATACAAGCATCATTTAAATATATAGTTCTTTCTTTATTACCTTTACCGATAACACGTAATGTTTTTTCTTCAAAGTTGATATCTTTTACATTAATACCAATTAATTCTGATAATCGCATTCCGACAATTTAAAAATAAAGTAATAATAGCAAAATCTCTTTCTTTATACTTACTATCTTCATTTTCTGTAATGTTGAGTAATTTTTTGCTTTCTTCTAAAGTAAGATATTTAGGCAACCTCTTATCTTGTTTAGGTGTTTCTAAATTTTGAGCTGGATTGATAGTAATGAGGTTTGTTTTTAAAGAAAGATAATTAAAGAAAATACGTATAGTAGATATTTTTCTAGCTCTGGTAGCTGCTTTGCTATTATTATTAATTGCCATATAATAAATAAAAGAATGAATATCATCTAATGTGATTTTTTTTAAGATTTCAACAGGAAAATCTTTAATAGATATATTTTTCATATCAGTTTCATTAGTAAGCTTAAAATGCATTTTCATGAATTTAAAGAACATATTTAAGTCATAGTTGTATTCTGAAATTGATCTAGGTGATTTATTTAATATGGTTATAGAGTAATCTAAAAAAGCATTAACAAATTCTGGATTTTCTGAACGCTCTATCATGATTTCACTTCCATTTCTATATTTTTTACTTCTTTATTATATCAAAACACATAAAAAAAGCAAACATTTTTTCAATATTTTTATACATCTTAAAATTTCTAGCATAAAAAGGAAAACTTTACTTTTATGAAAAATTATTATATATTTAGTACAGAGCTATTTTTTAGAAAATAAAGTTGCTAGTAAGGTGATGAAAAATGCGAATATTAATTATAGAAGATGAATTTAAAATTGCTGATGAATTGCAAGTAGATTAAAAAAAGAACAATATGTAGTGGACATATTAGGAAATGGAGAAGAAGGGCTAGATAGTGCTTTAACCAATATATATGACTTAATTATTTTGGATATTATGCTACCTAAAGTAAATGGATTTAAAATATTAGAGGAAATAAGAAGTAAAAACATAGATGCAAAAGTTATTATACTAACAGCCAAGTCTATGTTAGAAGATAAACTAACGGGATTCCATATTGGAGCAAATGATTATTTAACAAAATCTTTTCACATTGATGAATTATTAGCAAGAGTAAATGCACAATTAAGAGTAAATAATAATCAAACTATAAAAGAACATATTGAAGTTGGAGATTTGATATTAAATATTAAGGAAACCTCTTTAACTTGCAAAACAACAGGAGAAACAATTGATGTTGTATGTAAAGAATTTTTATTATTAGAATATTTCATGAGAAATCCCAATCAAGTAATAGCAAAGGAACAGATTTATGATAAAGTCTGGGGAATAGATAATGAAATAGAATCTAATAACTTAGAAGCATATATCTCATTTATTAGAAAAAAAATAAAAACAATAGGTTCAAAAAAATACAAATAAAGGCAGTAAGAGGTTTAGGATATAAAATAGAGGTGAAATAGATGGAAAAATTAAAGAAAAAAATATTTTTAGTCATATTTTTGATATTAACAACATTTCTTATAAGTATTTTATGTATTTTTAATTATCAAACCTATAATCAAGAAAGAAAACAAATAGAAAATAATTTAATGAAAATGGCCAATAATAGGAATGAGCAGTTTAAAATAGATCAACCTGAAAATGTAATGATAGATGAAAATATTCTGTCCCAGAAACCGGAACCAAAGCAACTTCAAGTAATTATATAGAAGTACAAGATTTAAGTAATCTATTCAATTAGGGCAAAAGGCATCAATAGAAGTTACTGCTTATGAAGATAAAATTTTAGAAGGTAATGTTACTCATATAAGTAGTACTGCAAGCAATGGAAAATTTACCGTTACCGTTGAATTTGAAAATGATGGGAATATAATGATTGGTATGACGGCTAAAGTGGAGATATATGCTTTAGATGAATAATATGAAGTTTACAGATAGGTATAAGCTTATTTGTAAACTTTTTTTATTCTAAAATATTTATTTTTTAATTCTTTTATGGTATTATAGCTGATGTATGAGAAAGAATGTAAATAAGGGGAGAAGAAAACGTGAAAAAAATTAGTATAGTAGTTCCATGCTATAATGAAGAAGAAAATGTAGAGCCAATTAGCAAGGCAATTATAAAAGAAATAGAGAAACTACAAAATTATACCTATGAATTATTGTTTATAGATAATTGCTCTACAGATAAAACAAAAGAAGAAATAATTCAATTATGTGAAAAAAATAAAAATATTAAAGCAATTTTTAATGCTAAAAACTTTGGGCAATTTAATTCACCTTATTATGGTATGTTGCAAACAACAGGAGATTGTACAATTCTCATTTGTGCAGATTTTCAAGATCCAGTAGAAATGATTCCTAAGTTTATTCAAGAATGGGAAAATGGATATAAAATCGTAATAGGAGTGAAAAATAAGAGCCAAGAAAATAGATTTATATACTTTTTAAGATCGATTTATTATAAAATGATAAAAAAATTATCTGATACAGAACAAATAGAACATTTTACTGGATTTGGACTATATGATAAAGACTTTATAGAAGTCTTAAGAAAATTAGATGATCCTACTCCTTTTTTAAGAGGAATTGTTGCAGAATTGGGATATCAAAGAAAAGAAATTCCTTATGAACAACAAAAAAGAAGAGCAGGTAAAACACATAATACTTTTTATAAGTTATATGATGCTGCAATGTTAAGCTTTACATCTTATACTAAAATAGGATTAAGATTAGCTACATTTTTAGGTATTTTTGTAGGGTTAATTAGTTTTATTATTGGTATAATTTATTTAGTTTTAAAGTTAATTTATTGGGATCGATTTGCAGCAGGAATGATTCCTTTATTAATAGGAATGTTCTTTCTAGGCGCAGTACAATTATTCTTTATTGGTTTAATGGGAGAATATATTTTAGCTATCAATACAAGAGTAATGAAAAGACCATTAGTTATAGAAGAAAAGAGAATTAATTTTTAATTTTTTATACCTCAGAAAGGAATGAAATATATTATGGATAAATATAAAAAAAGTTTTAAAGAGTTATTAACAGATGTTACATATATAATTCCTATTATTTTAATTGCAATATTAAGCTTTGGATTTGTATTAACACATGAAACCATTAATATAGATACTTTATCTGCAGAGAGATATTTTGAAAATGGAGAATTAATTGCACAAGGAAGAATTGGAGCAGTTTTGATTCATAGTATCTTTAAAATTATGGAGTTTAATCCTTTTTTTGTAGATTGTATTGCTGTTATTTTTCTTATTTTAGCAGCCATGATTTTTGTTATACTTTTTAAAGAAGTATCAAGGAATCAAATACATAAAGTAGCATATTTAATTTTTTCTGGTTTTTTTATATCTTATCCGCTCATTCATGAAATATTTGTTTATACTCCAGCAAGTCTTAGTATTGGTCTAGGATTTTTTCTTATAGCAATTTCTCTTATTTTGATATATGAATTTATACAATGTAAAAAAATAAGATATGCAGTAATTGCTTGTTTGAATATATTTTTAGCGATAGGATTATATGAATCTTTTGCACCAGTATATCTATGTGGAATGCTCATTATTTTTATTTTAGAAGGAATTTATCAAGAAAAAGAAGTAAAAATTGTAGATTTAATAAAAAAGGGGAGCATATATATTGTAATTCTTGCTTTTGCTGTTGAATTTGCTATTATTATTCCAAAAGTATGTCAAAGAATATTTGAAATAGAGCCAAGCGCGAGAGCTGCTAAAGGTATTTTCTATCAAACTTTAGGAATAGAAGAGGGGTTAAAAAATCTTAAAGATACTATTTTAGCAAAATATGGAATTGCTGCAATTTATTATTTACCAATAACGATATTTGTAATTGCAATGATTACTTGTCTTATCTTTTTCATAATCTCTTTATGTAAAAAGAAAAAAAGATGGCTTTCTCTTTGCTTTTTTGGATTAATTTTATCTACGATTATTTTATCCTTTATACAAGGAGGAGCATCTCCTTATAGAACTTGCCAAGTATTTCCACTTTTTATATCCTTTGTATTTTTATTATTAGCCAATCAAATACTAGCAATAAAAAAATCAAAAATATTAAAATATGCATTTGTTTTTATCCTTTTTGTTATGATATTTTTTCAAACGAAAGAGTTACATAAGTGGTTTTATTTAAATGCAAGAAGATATGATTATGAAAAGAATTTAGTTATAGCTGTAGGGCAAGAATTAGAAAAAAATTATAATTTAGATAAGCCAGTTGTATTTGTAGTTAATAGAGACATACCAGAAGATATAAAAGAAGAAATATACGTTCAAGAGGATTCATTCCAAGCAAATCTAGTAAAAACACTAGCAAAATTAGCTGATGTTCAATATACGGATTTAGGAAAAGACAAGTATTGGCTAAAAATAAATGAAACCAATGTAGCATCTTACTTGTCATGGGGAGTACTAGCATTTAGAGAGGCAAATACAGAGATTTTGAAACTTTTTAGGTATTTAGGATATGATTTAAAACAAGGAAATATAAGGATGTATTTGGAAGCTACAGAAATAATGAAAAATAAACCGGTATTTCCAAAAGAAGGATCTATTATAGAAAATGAACAGTACATTATAGTTAACTTATAGGTTATAAAATGCCAAGTAGATAGTAAGTACTAAAAAAGGAGATGAAATTTTCTAAATAATGATTAATAAATTAGATGATGATAAATTAAAAAAATATCTATAATTGAATTGAGAAATTCTCTGTTAATAGAGAAAGTAAGAGGAACGTAAGAATGAAAATCATAACTGTATTTGGAGATAGTACAAATAGCGAAATTAAATATGCAAAAACGTTAAATAAAGAAATTCTATATTATATAGATTTAATAAAGAAAGAGAATAATTAGGAAGATTATCATGAAAAATTTAAATTTATTTGAAGATAGTAATGATATAAAGCAAGCTCCTCTTGCAAGTAGAATGAGACCACAAACTTTAGATGAAATTGTGGGGCAACAACATATTATAGGAAAAGATAAATTACTTTATAGAGCAATAAAAGCTGATAGATTAGAATCTATTATTTTATATGGACCACCAGGAATAGGAAAAACTACTATTGCGAAAGTAATTGCTAATACAACCCATTCCTATTTTTGTAAATTAAATGCTACAAATGCAGGCTTTAAAAAATGTGAAGGAATAGAATATAGATTATTTAATATGGATTATTATATTTTAACATATAGTAAATTGGATAAAAAAATATCTAATGAAGAGCTAAAGCAAACAATAGAAAATATATATGATGGATTATTTCCAAAAAAGAATTTAATTATCAATATGGAAGAAGATATACAAAAAAGAAATCTAGATTTCTAGTTTTACTATATATTTATTAAAAAACAATCCATTTTTAGAAATGTTATGTTTAAGTGACAAGTTTCCAGTCCTAAATGGTAGATATAGGTGCAAAAAAATAATATAATTATTTTAATCTTAAAACAAATAATCAAAGGAGAGATGAAAATGAAATTTAATGAAAAATTAATTAAATTGAGAAAAGCAGCTGGTTTTTCTCAAGAAGAACTAGGAAACAAATTAAATGTCGCTAGACAAACTATAAGTAAGTGGGAATTAGGAGAAACAACTCCAGAAATGGACAAATTGATAAAGTTGAGTGAAATATTTAATATTACACTAAATGAACTTATTAAAGAAGGAGATGACTTAAAAAAAAGCAATGATACTAACTCACAAAAATTAGCAGGAATGATAATAAAAATTCTAAAGGGATTAGGAATATTTTTAATAGCTCTTTTTATTATAAGTATAATTTTGGTAATAATGGGATTAGTATTATTCAATCAAGTAGGTGTAGAAAATAGAGTAGAGACAACAGTAGTTGAAGTTCAAGAAGATATTGAGGATAGTCAATAATAAATTAACAATATATTAAAAAACGTTAACAATAATATGTATTACAATACTTCTGTATATTTCGAAACAAAAAAGAAATAATAATATTATAATCAATAATGTCAAAAATTGAAAGGAAAAGAAAAGGTTGACTAAAAAAGATTTAATATTAATTTTAGAAAAAAGATTTAATGAAAATATGAACAGACATATAAATATTTCCTGGAATAATGTTTTAAAAAGAATAAATGAAAAATCTTTGTTATCTTTAAAATATATGGAGGAAACTGGCGGAGATCCGGATGTGATTATATATGATAAAAAAAATGACAATTATTTATATTGTGATTGTTCTAAAGAATCGCCAATTCATAGAAGAAATTTATGTTATGACAGTGAAGCACTTAATAAGAGAAAAGCTAACAAACCTATATCAAGTGCCATAGGTGAAGCTGAAAAAAATAATATCAGATTATTAACAGAAGAAGAATATAAATATCTCCAAACATTAGGAGATTTTGACTCAAAGTCATCAAGCTGGTTATTAACAACAAAGGAAATACGATTATTAGGAGGCGCAATATTTGGAGATAAAAGATATAATAGGACTTTTATTTATCATAATGGAGCTGAATCATATTATTCAAACAGAGGATTTAGAGGAATACTAAAAATATAAAAAACAGTTTGATTTATTTTTTTAATTAAAAGAGAAAATCTAGATATTATGTAAAAAAGATAGAGTAGGGAGAACAACTAAAATTGCATGATGTATCTACTCTAATTGATGGAGAAGCAATTAGTACTTCAACGGAGAATATTAAAATAATAATATTCTCTATTTTTTATCAAAGCAGAAGCAAGAAAAAGGGAAGAGGG
>CALWZX010000015.1 GCA_944386125.1 uncultured Clostridia bacterium
TTATTAGTTCAACATTTTTTGACTATTTTTTTATAATTTTTCTGCTATTTGTATAGTTGTAATCTGAGATGTTTCACTTAAATCATCAATTCCTCTGGTTAATACTAATACTAATCTCCATATTCCAAATGCTCCAAAAAGTACTATGCAACCTATAATAAATACTTTAATCGATTCTTTTACCTTTGCTTGTTCTTCTACAGAGCCTGTCATAAATTTGATTCCTAAATAAAATGTCCATATAATAGCAATCACTAATCCTACTGCTAATAATGTATTATAAATCATATCAGAAGCTTCTTTTAATTTATCTTCATTGATAGGTGAGTTACCACTACCTTGATTGATAAAATCTGTCGCTCCTTGTAAAATATCTTCTGTAGATGATGTGCCACTACTATCATCATCATCTGCCGCAAAAACTTTACAATTTCCTATAGCTAATATCAGTGTAAAAATAAGTATTATGGCTCCTATTTTCTTCATTATTTTCATATTTCATTCCTCCGTTTATTCTCCTATTCTTATTGTAACATACCTATTTTTACATTTCAATATTTAAAAGCATGAAAAATTCATTGATATCATCAATGAATCTTTCTATCTATTTAATTAAAAAAACATCCTCTGAGCGATTTTGCTGTTTCTTTAGACTCTCTTTTCTATAATATTGTGCTATTAGCTCGTCCAATTCAACACTTATTTTATATGTTACACTATAATCTTCTCCGTTTACTATACTGTTGTTCAATTTTTCTCTTAATTTACAAATTTCTTCTTCTAACATATAATCACTCTCCTTTTTCGCGTGTTTTCTTTTGAACTATATTAAATATACCATATTTTTACATTTTAGTCAATAAAAAAATGCCGATAATTCGGCATTTTAAACAACTTTCGTATGCAATTTTTTTGTGTTTTTTTCTTTTTTTCGACAGCATTCTACATAGATAGTTTTTCTTCTATTTTATTCGACATTTTTATTGTTTTTTTCTTAGTTATTCTTTTCTTTTATAACAGACATGATCATGTTTTTTTCATCAAAGTTTTCAAGAAGAACTTTTCTCACATATTCTATATTAACACTTGCATATTGTTCTATATAGTCAAATGTTTGTATTCCTTTCATTGTGTCTGATAGAAACATTCTTGCAATATCTCCTACTGTATTATATTCTGCCACATAATCACCATATACCTTTTTCTTGATTCTTTCGAAATATTCTTCTGGCATATTTTCTTTTAATCTTTGTATTTCTTTTAATAGTTGTTCTTTTACTTTTTGAGGATCTCTAGATTGCCCTGCAATTAATATATGTGCATATTGTTCGGAAAATTCATAGTCTAAATCTAAACTAGAGAATAATAACTGCTGTTTATATAATGATTGATATAACTGAGAGCTTTTCCCTGCTAACATATTTAATAATATTTCTATAGCAATATGTTTTTTTACTTGTTCTTGTTTTGGTGTTTCATCTTTAAATCCTATCATAAAAATAGGCATACTTACTTCCATTTCTTGTTCTTTATATTTTTGGCAAATTCCTTTTTCTTCTTTTGGATATATACGTGTTATACTAGACTGTAAAGGTTTTTGTATTAAATGTGATTGAATTTCTTGCAACATCTCCTCTGGTTTAAAGTTTCCACAAACTACCATTACCATATTAGAAGGATGATAGAAAGTATTATAGCAATCATATAAGATTTCTTTATTTATCTTACTAATAGACTCTTGTGTTCCTGCTATATCAATTCTTACAGGATTTTGATGATATAGACATTCCATGGCATTCATATATAATTTCCAAGAAGGTTCATCATCATACATACGAATTTCTTGTCCAATAATTCCTCTTTCCTTTTCTACATTTTCGTCTGTAAAATAAGGATGTTGTACATAGTTCATTAATTCTTCTAATGCTTCATGAAAGTGATTTGTACATTCAAATAAATATGCTGTATGATTATTGGTTGTATATGCATTTGCTTCTACCCCTAGTGACATTAATACATCTAAACTATTTTTTCCATTTTCTTGTTCAAACATTTTATGTTCTAAATAATGTGCTACACCGTCTGGTACTTGTATTTCGTTTCCTGTTGTTGGTACTATAAAATGATTATCTATAGAGCCAAATTTTGTTCCCCAAATGGCATATTTTTTATTTGTAAATGGTTTTGGTATTAAAATAACCGTTAATCCATTTTCCAACTTCTCTACATAAGCTTGTTCTTTTATTAAAGTACTTTCTATTTTTTTCATGTTTTCCCTCCTAATCTCTTAAAAAATAGATGGTATGCATACTAATATTATTTGCTACTTGCTTAATTTCTTCTTTACTTACTTTTTCTATTTTATTTTTATATTCTTCTATTGTTATCTGATTACCAGCTATTTCTTGTCCAAAGTAATAACTAATTTCTGCATCTTGTTCTTCTTCTATTCCTTCTATTGTAGACAATATTAAATTTTTAGCATTTTGTATATCTTCCTGGCTAAAGTCTCCTCTTTTCATTGCTTCTAGTTGTTCCTCTATAATTTTCATTGCCTTTTCATAATTTTGTATTTCTATTCCTGCTCGAATGAAGATATTTTCTTTTATTTTTACAAAATTTGAACTTGTAGTATATGCTAAACTTGCTTTTTCTCTAACATTTTGGAATAATTTTGAATTTGCTCCTCCTCCTAAGATGGCATTATATACCATAGTAATATAATTGAAATTTGTTAATTCTTTTTGAGGAGTTGCTACTAATCCTATCACTAATTTTCCCTGAGTTACTTCTCTATGCTCTTCTACTATTTTAGGTTGAGAAATACTGCTTAAATTTTCTTCTCTTAATAAATTTTCTTTTCTTTCTGGTAAAGACTTTATCATTGGATGTTCTTGTATTTTTTTGCTTAAATCCTCTTGAAAATTACCTGAAGCAAAGATATCTATTTTACAGTTGTGAATTAACTCTATATATGCCTTATACAAATTTTCTGGAGTTATTTTCTCTAAATCTTCTACATATCCATAACGGTATATGCTATATGCTTTATTTTCATACATATTTTCTATACATCTATCTATAGCATATGCTGCTTTATTATCTATTTTACTTTCAATGATTTGTTTGATTTTTTCTTTTTCGTTTTTTACATATTCTGCTTTAAATATTCCATTTTCTAAATATGGGTCAAATACAATTTCTAATAGTACTTCTAAAGCCTTTGTTAGTATTTCTTCTTTTTTTGGTAGAAAATCATCATCTATTACTTCCATATAGAATTTTAATACTTGATTATCTCCTGTTTTTTCTATACCACTATCTAATACGGCTCCATACATACCTTCTAATGTTTCATTAATCTTTTCTTGATTAGGCATAGTTTTACTTCCGCTTTTTAGTAGTGTTCCCAAAACAGCATTTTCTGTAACATGCTCTTTTGTAATGGGAACTGTTAAAAATACTGCTAATAAATTAGTTTTAAATTTATTTGTTTTAATTTGATGAAATTGTATTCCTGGTTTTATCATTGTTTTTTGCTCACTCATTTTTCTTCCTTCTTTCTTTTATAATCTTTATTATTATAATATAAACATAAGATTTTATACAACCTTTTCCACAAAAAATAAGAAAAGTGGCTTTGCCTTTTGTATCATTTCTCTTCGTGAATATGCACATACTAAGGAAACTTAACCTTGTTGTATGGGAAAATTTTTCGATTTTTCCTATACAATAAAAGAAAGGGGGTTTTCCCTTTCTTTTATGCAAGTTTTGCTTTTACTATTTCGTTAATTTCTTTTCCATCTGCTCTTGCTCCTATTTGTTCTTTTGCCATTTTCATTACTTTTCCCATGTCTTTCATAGAAGTTGCATTAACTTCTTGTATTATTTTTTCAATGATAGTTTCTAATTCCTCTTTTGATAATGGCTTAGGCAAATATTCTTGTAAAATATGAATTTCTTCTTGTATTTGTTTAATTAAATCTTCTCTTCCACTTTTTTCATAATCACTTAAAGAATCTTTACGTTTTTTACTTTCTTTAGCAATAACATCTATGATTTGTTCATCTGTTAGCTCCACTTGTTTATCTTTTTCTACTTGTAAAATTGCAGCTCTTACCATTTGTATAACATTTTTTCTAATGGTATTTTTTTCTTTCATAGCATTTTTTAAATCTTCTAATAATTTTTCTTTTAACATTTTTACATCTCTCCTATACAAACAATTAGGCGTTTTCTTGATAGAAAACGCCCTTTTATGTATTAAAATTTTCTCTTTCTTGCTGCCTCTGATTTCTTCTTTCTCTTTACACTTGGTTTTTCATAGTGCTCTCTTTTACGTACTTCTTGAAGTACTCCATTTCTTGCACATTGTCTTTTAAACCTTTTTAAGGCATCTTCTATATTACCATTATTAACTTTTATTTCTGACACTAATATTCCCCTCCTTCCAGTAATTACACTTTATACGTGTGGGATATTGGAGTTTTTTCTTTCTCTCCACCATATGTTTAGTATTATACCTTAACTTGTTATTTTTTGTCAATATCAAAACGTGGATTTTTGCGTTTTTTCGTTTTAACGTCAGCTTATATTTTATATTTTTCTTCTTTATGATAAGTAGTATGTAATAATTTATGTGCTATTTTGCTTCCTGGCTTTTCTAAAAATTCTTGATATAATTCTTTCATCACAGGGCTCTCGTTGCTTTTTCTAATGGTACTTTTCTCATCTATACTATATAAGCAGTCTGCTCTTAATTTTCTAACATCTACCTCTCTTCTAATTTTTGAACTTTTTATAGGTTGGCCTCCACCCATGACACATCCGCCAGGACAAGCCATAATTTCTACAAATTGATAATCTGCTTTTCCTTGCTTTATCTCTTCCATTATTGTTCTTGCATTAGCTAATCCACTTGCTACTACAATTTTAATTTCTTTTCCTTGAATCGAAACAGTTGCTCTTTTAATTCCTTTTCCTCCACGTACTGCCTCATAATCTATTTGTTTTAAACTTTTTCCCTCTAAAGTATCTGCAACAGTTCTAATGGCTGCTTCCATAACACCTCCTGTTGTTCCAAAAATTGCACCTGCTCCAGTTGCCTCTCCCATAGGACTGTCAAATGTGCCATCTTCTAACTCTTCAAATATAATATTAGCTTGTTTAAGCATTCTTGCAAGTTCTCTAGTAGTAATAACTGCGTCTACATCTCTTAAAGAATCTACTTCCATTTCTGGTCTACTACATTCATATTTTTTAGCAATACATGGCATAACGGAAACCATATAAATTTTGCTTGGATCAATTTCATATTTTTGTGCGTAATAGCTTTTGATAATAGCTCCAAACATTTGATGTGGTGATTTACAAGTAGATAAATGATCTAATAGTTCTGGATAATTTTTTTCTGCAAAACGTACCCATCCTGGACTACAAGATGTTATCATAGGTAAGTTTTCGTTTTTAGAAAATCTTTCTATGAATTCATTAGCTTCTTCCATAATAGTTAAATCTGCACCTGTATTAGTATCAAATACTTTGTAGAATCCTAATTTTTTTAATGCTGTAATCATTTTTCCTGTTACATTTGTTCCAATTGGCATACCAAATTCTTCTCCTAATGCTGCTCGTACTGCCGGTGCTGTTTGTGCTATAACTACTTTATCAGGAGATTTTAATGCTTTCCAAACATCTTTTGTGCTATCTTTTTCTTTTAGAGCTCCTGTAGGACATGCTTCTATACACTGCCCACAAAAAGTACAATCTACATCATTTAAACTACTATCAAATGCTGTTGAAACACAACTTTCAAATCCTCTTCCTACACAGTCAATTGCTCCAATTTTTTGTACATTTTTACATGCTCCTACACATCTTCTGCAAAGAATACATTTTTCAAAGTCACGTACAATTGCTGGGGACTTTGCATCTATTACATGTTTTGTTCTTTCTCCTGGATATTCCATATCTTGAATATGAAATTTAATTGCTAAAGCTTGCAACTCACAATTTCCTGAACGAGTACATATTAAACAATCTTTACTATGATTTGAAATAATTAAATCTAATAGAGTTTTTCTAGCTTCTAACACTTCTGGTGTATTTGTTTTTACAACCATCCCCTCTTCCACTTTTTGAATACAAGATGTAGCAAATCCTTTTCTTCCTTCTACTTCTACAATACACATTCTACAATCGCCCATCTCATTAATTTCTTTTAAGAAACAAAGAGTTGGTATATCTATTCCTGCTTGTTTAGCAGCTTCTAATATAGTAGTTCCTTCATTTACTGTAATTTTCGTTCCATCAATGGTTAATGTTACTTGTTTTTGATCTGGCATTTTTCTCCTCCTATCCTGCATCGCCAATGGCTTTAAATGGACATTTTTGTATGCAACTTCTACATTTTATACATTTATCTTGATCTATCTGGTGTGTTTTTCCTGGTTCTCCTGAAATCGCATCTGCTGGGCATACTCTTTTACACATTCCGCAACCTTTACATTTTTCTGGATTAATTTGTATTTTAGCTAAAGCTTTACACTCTGATGCTTTACATGTATATTGTTTTACATGCTCTTCATATTCCTCTCTAAAATATTTCATTGTACTTAATACAGGATTTGGTGCAGTTTGCCCTAAACCACAGATAGCTGTTTTTTGTATAGTATGTGCTAATTTTTCCAATTTTTCTAAGTCATCTTCAATTGCATTTCCTTCACAGATTCTCTCTAATATTTCTAACATTCTTTTTGTTCCAATTCTGCAAGGTGTACACTTTCCACAGCTCTCACTTACTGTAAAATCTAAGTAAAATTTTGCAATGTTTACCATACATTTCGTATCATCCATAACAATTAGTCCACCAGAACCCATCATAGAACCAATTTTACTTAAATTTTCGTAATCTATAGGAGTATCTAAATATTGCTCTGGAATACATCCTCCTGAAGGTCCTCCTGTTTGTGCTGCTTTAAATTTTCTATTATTAGGAATTCCTCCTCCTATATCAAAAACAATTTCTCTTAATGTTGTTCCCATAGGTACTTCTACAAGTCCTATGTTGTTAACATTTCCTCCTAATGCAAATACTTTTGTGCCTTTAGAACCTTCTGTTCCAATAGATGCATACCATTTTGCTCCATTTAATATAATTCTTGTAATATTAGCAAAAGTTTCAACATTATTGATTAATGTAGGACATCCCCATAATCCAGAGTTTGCAGGATAAGGTGGTTTTACACGTGGTTGACCACGCCTTCCTTCTATGGATTCTAAAAGTGCTGTTTCCTCTCCACAAACGAAAGCTCCTGCACCTAAACGGATTTCTATAGTAAAAGTAAAATCTGTTCCTAAAATATGTACCCCAAGTAACCCATATTCTTCCGCTTGCTTAATTGCTATTCTTAGTCTTTGTACTGCTATTGGATATTCTGCTCTTACATATATGTATCCTTTATTGGCTCCAATGCAGAATCCTGCTATTGCCATAGCTTCTAGTACAGAGTGTGGATCTCCTTCTAGTATACTTCTATCCATGAATGCTCCTGGATCTCCTTCATCTGCATTGCAAACTACATATTTTTGTTTTCCTTCTGCTTGTTTGGTAAATAACCATTTCTTTCCTGTTGGGAATCCTGCTCCTCCACGACCTCTTAATCCTGAATCTGTAATTGTTTGAATTACTTCATCTGGATTATTTTGTAATAGTACTTGCTCTAAGGCCTTATATCCATCAAAAGCAATATATTCATCAATATCTTCTGGATTAATCACTCCACAGTTTTTTAGTGCAATTCTTTTTTGTTTTTTATAGAAGTTTAATTCATCTAATTTTTTTACTACTGTTCCATCTATATCTTTACATAGTAAACGTTCCACTATTTTATTTTCTACTATGTGTGTTTGTATGATTTCTTCACAATCTTCTGGTGTTACCATAGCGTAAAAGGTATCTTCTGGTCTAATAATAACAATTGGTCCTTTTGCACAAAGTCCAAAACATCCTGTTTTAATCACACGTACATTTTCTATTTTTCTTTCTTGTATAATTCTTTTAAAATTGGCTAATATTTGCTCAGATTTTGATGAGGTACATCCTGTACCATGACAAACAAGAATGTGTTTTTCTCTTGTTCCTACATTGGTATTGACTCTTAACTCTAATTCTTTTCTTTTGCTATTTCTTATTTCTTCTATATCTTGCATTGTTTTCATATTAGCACCTCCTATTCATCCATATTCTTATATTTTTCTATTACTTCATCTAAAGTTTTTACAGTTGCTCTTCCATATACTTCATTGTTTACTGTAAATACTGGTGCTAATCCACAAGCTCCTACACATCTTGTTGAGTCAATAGAAAATTTTCCATCTGGTGTTGTTTGTCCTTCTTCTATTTGTAGTTTACTTTTTAGTCTATCTAAAATAGCTTGTGAGCCTTTGACAAAACATGCCGTTCCTAAACATACGGAAATATTGTATTTTCCTTTTGGCTCTAATGTAAATCTTGAATAGAACGTAATAACACCATATACTTCTGCAAGTGGTATTTTTAGATAATCTGCTATTTGCATTTGTGCAGATTTAGGAATATATCCATATTTTTCTTGCACTTCATTCAATATTTGAATGAGATTATCTTTTTCTGGCTTATAAACTTGTAATATCTCCTCCATTTCTTTTTCTAATTTTTGCTCCATACAATTTTTGCAGTTTTCTCCCATTTTGGCTTTCCCTTCCCTTTCTTTCTATTATTTTATTTATAATTGAATTATTTTTTCCCATGGTAAGTCTTCTTTTCCAAAATGTCCATAATTTGTTGTTTGTGTAAAAATTGGTTTTTGCAAATCTAAGTACTTGATAATTCCTTCTGGTGTTAAGTCAAATTTTTGTATAATTTTATTTAATATTTCTTGTTCTTCTATTTTAGCTGTTCCAAAAGTTTCTACATAAATAGAAATTGGCTCTTTCATTCCTATAGCATAAGATAATTGTATTTCACATTTGCTTGCATAACCATTTGCTACAATACTTTTAGCTATATGACGTGCCATATAACTTGCACTTCTATCTACTTTAGTGGCATCTTTCCCTGAAAAAGCTCCTCCTCCGTGTCTACTATATCCACCATATGTATCTACTATAATTTTTCTTCCCGTTAGACCTGTATCTCCTAATGGTCCTCCTATAACAAATCTTCCTGTAGGATTAATATAGATTTTTGTATTATCATCAATATATTCTTTAGCTACTGGAAAAATGACTTGTTCTTTTATAGCTTGTCTAATTGTTTCTAGCGAAACATCTTCTGTATGCTGAGTTGATATTAAAATAGTATCTATTCTTTTTGGTTTTTGATTTTCATATTCTACAGTTACTTGTGTTTTTCCGTCTGGTCTTAACCATGTAAGTGTCTTATTTTTTCTAACTTCTGTTAATTTTTTGGATAGCTTATGTGCCATATCTATTGCATATGGCATATAATTTTTTGTTTCATCACAAGCAAATCCAAACATAATCCCTTGGTCTCCTGCTCCTCCTATATTAACACCTAGTGCAATGTCTGGACTTTGCTTTGTAATGTTTTGCTCTACTTTACAAGTTCTATAGTCTATATCTGTGTTTTCATTATCAAATCCTATATCTTGAATGCATTTTCTTGCAATGGCTTCTACATCTATTTTGGCAAGACTTGTTATCTGCCCTGCAATAACGATTTGGTTCTGAGAGGCAAATGTTTCTACTGCCACTCTAGAGTTTTTATCTTGCTTCAAACAAGCATCTAATATGCTATCAGATATATAATCACATAGTTTATCTGGATGACCTTCTGTTACACTTTCTGAGGTAAATAATTGTTTTTTCATATTCTATTACTCCTTTTACTTAATAAATCATTTCTTGCTACAATTGATAAAGAATGAATATATTTTTGCTGTTTAATACATTTTTTTATACTATAATGTATACTTTCTAATATTGCTTCATCTAAGTTTTGCATTGCCATTATTCTTAATTCTTCAATTCCTTCATAATCTCTTCCATCTTCTATTTTATCTGCTACATAGATAATCTTATCTAGTAAGGTCATATTATCTCTTGCTGTTGTATGGTAAAAAATAGCATCTGTCATTTCTTTAGTGAATTGATATTTTTTTTCACACATTTTTGCTGCAATTATTCCATGAAGGTGTACTTTTACTAGTTTATCTTCTTTGCTTAAGATAATTTCATTTTCTTGTGCATATTGTATATATTGCTCATAACTTAAGTCTTTTGCCATGTCATGTGCTAGAGCTACTATTCTTGCTATTTTAGGACTATATCCCCATCTTATTGCTAATTCTTCTGCTTTTTTAGCTGTTCTTACACAATGCTCATAACGAAAGGGAGTTAGCATACTTTGTACATCTTTTTTTATTTCTTCTTCCATAATTATTTCCTTTCTTGCACCATCATTGTACTATATATTTTGTATGAAATCAATCTAGTATTTCCCATTTAATTAAATCTACATGATTGGATATAAATTTTTCATTATTATCCACATCTTGTGCTAAATCTGTGGATAAATATTTTTTATTATCGTCTGCAAATACAGTTACTACTGGATTTTTTATTCTATCTTGTAATATGATTGCTCCTAAGAAATTTGCTCCAGAAGAAATTCCACAGCCTATTCCTAAATTTCTCGCAATTAATCTTGCCATGTTGATGGCATCTTCATCATGAATTAAAATTACCTGATCTATTAAATTTCTATTGACTAATTCTGGAACAAAGTCGTCTCCAATTCCTTCTATTTTATGACTGCTAATAATTTTATTTTTTGAGAGTAAAGGCATAGTATCTGGTTCTATTGCTACTACTAATGTTTCTTTATTTTTTCTTTTTAGCCTTCTTCCTACGCCCATTAGTGTTCCTCCTGTTCCTACTCCTGAAACAAAACCACCAATAGGCTCTCCTCCTATTTGCTCTTCTATTTCTTTTCCTGTTGTTTCATAGTGTGCTAGTATATTGTCTGGATTTGAGAATTGATTTGCTAAAAATGCTTGCTTATTTTTTGCATAGTTTCTTGCCTCTACTACACATTTACGAAACCCACCTTGTTGTTTAGAAAATTGTATTACTTCTGCATTATAGCTTTTCATTAATTCTACTCGTTCTTTACTTACCCAATCTGGCATAAAAATACACACAGGATGTTTTTCTCTAGCTCCAATTGCTGCTAAGGCTATTCCCGTATTTCCACTAGTTGCTTCTACAATCATCTGGGAAGGCTTTAATTCTCCTCTTTCTTTAGCTTTTTCAATAATATAATTTGCCATCCTGTCTTTAATGCTACCAGTTAAATTATAGTATTCTAATTTTATATAAATAAATTGTGATTTTCCTTTATATCTATATAGTACTTTTATCATAGGTGTTTGCCCAACAACATTACTTTTCATACATCTCCTCCTTTATGCATATTATGTAGGCTATTATTGTTTTGCTACTTACATATGTAGTTTTCTTTTTACCCCTTCTATTAGAGATTTATGACATAATATAACAAATACAATAAAATTGATAATTGATGCTCCTAATGCTAAATAACTCAAAATTTCATCTTTTACTAAATGTTCTGTTATAAAGACTACTGGCAAATAGCTAACTATACAAATAAAAATTTGATATATCACATATTGTATGTATCGATTTCTGGCTACAATAGTAAGAATAAGCATAATAATATTAGCAGTCATAATAACAATCGGAATGGCAATACCAAAGGACCATTTTTCAAAACCTGTTATGTAGTCTATATATACTAATAAGGCGGATACTGCAAGCATTTGCAGAAATACATGCCCTGCAATGTTTTGACATGTTTTAATAGAGTATAAAGTAATAATCCATGCATATATCATACAAGCAATAGTAATCCATGCCCAATGACTTTGTGGCGTAAATGCCTTTTGTGTTCCCCATAAAATTAACGCAATAACAATCGATATTGCTATCCCTATTTGTATCATTTTTTTTCCTTTTTTAGCATTAATTTTTTTTGGATAGAGCATATTATTTCTCCTCTCTTGATTTTTTGATTTCTAAAACTCCATTACTTTGTCTTGTAATAGGAACACCTTGTTGTTGGATAAACTCATAGAATATCTCTTCTATTTTTGTATCATCTAAGATACTGGTAAAAGTAAAAACTAATTGATTATTAAAAGTACAAGCTGAACACTTAATTTTTTCTACTGGTTCTGGTGCTATCATGAATAAAAATTCTTCTATATAATCTTGATATTTTCCTATTATACCCATTCTTCCTATATTGGAAAAAGTAATAGTTGTATATTTTCTAATTTCTACATATCCAATTCTTACTAACATCTTTTTAAGTAAAAGGGGAATTCCTTTAATAAAAGCATTCGTTCCTATTTTTACATTGGTAGACATAGTATTTACTATTTCTTTTTCCGTTAGTTTTTGTTTAAATTCTAATTTAACAAATTGCAAAATTTCTTCAAAAGTATCTAAATTTTTCATGTGTGCCTCTACAGTAATATAGGAAAAGAAATTAGACATAGTTGTAGAAGGAAAGTATTTTTTTAAATTTACTGGTATACATACTTTTATTGGCTTTTTCCCATGAGATGGTTTATAATTTGCTTCATAAATGGCATAAATTAATACAGCTGTTAAAAACATAGTAACTGTTACATCTTTTTCTTTGCAAACTTTTTTAAGTGCATCAAAATCTATGATTTCATGAATAACACTAATTGCTCCTAAGGCAATATTTTTTCCCTGTAAAATGTATGCTTTTTGTGAAGAAGCATTATTTTTTGCTTTTTTATTATAGTTCTTTAAGTAACTATCCTCTGAAGTATATTCTACTTTTCTAGTTAATCTAATTTCTTCTTCAAAATTTTTTTCATGTTTTAATTCTAAATATGTGTAAATGATCTCTTTAAAAAAGTTAGTAGCACTATTTCCATCTGTTAATACATGATTGATATCAATATTAATTTTTCTATCAAAATAAGTTACTTTAAATAGATATTGCCTATTATTTTTAGGATCAATATATTTACAAGGATAGTTAGATTCTATTTCTACTGTTGGTTTCTTAGGATTTTCTTCTAAATAATACCAAAAAAAACCTGATTTTAGTTTTACTTTAAAAAAAGGATATACTTCTAGTGCTTTTTCTACTGCCTTTTCCAAAATTTTTGGTACTACTTTTTCTTTTAATACGCAAGATATACGAAATACTGTACTATATTTTTTGCTTACTGATAAAGGAAAGATTTTTGCTGAATTATCTAACCTTCTCCAATATAAATTTTGTTTTTCTTCCATATTTTTCATCCCTATCTACTCTATATTTTTGTCAGTAATTTGTTTTATTAAATCCTGATATTCTTCTTTTGCTTCTTCTCTTTCATCTATAAGCCAAATATGAGACTTTCCTTCATATTCTTTTACCACTATATTCGCATTCTTTTTTAATAATTCTTTTACATCTGGGTTTAATATATCATAAGTTCCAGTATAAATTGTAATGTTTTTTAAATTTTCTACATTTCCATATAACGGACTAACCAAATAATTTTTTAAATTTTCTTGATTTCCTCCGGCATAGGCAAGACCTGCAATTTTTAAACTCTCTTTATTAAGCTTTTTATCATAAGGTTCTATTTTCTCTATTTCTGGATTTTCAAGTGTTACATCTAGCCATGGGGAAATTAAAATTAGTTTGCTTGGCTCTATAATTTGTTTTTCTTGTAAATATTCACATAAGGCTAATGCCATTCCTCCCCCTGCGGAATCTCCCATAATAATGATATTTTGACTATCTATTTTTTGTAGTAATTTTTCGTATACTGGTATTATCATTTCAAATACATCTTGATAATGATATTTAGGAGTTAAAGGATAATCAGGAAGTATAACAGATGCACCTGTATCATTTACAATAGCTTGTATAAAATTCCAATGGTTTTGTGTCATTTCTGCTACATATGAGCCTCCATGTAAATAAAAAATTACAATATCATTTTTTGCTCCTTCTTTTGGAGTGACCTTAAATACAGTTCTATTTTGTTCTTTTTGTTGCTCTACATGGCAATTTTGCATAATTTCTTTTGTGGGAGTTGATTCAATATCTGCAAAGAAAAAATAAATTGCTATAAGAATTCCTAACAAGACAATAGAACATACGCTTATCAATATAATTTTTCTTCTCATGTTATCTCCTCTTCTTTATTTTTTAGCATTATATCATAGTTCTTCCTAACTTTCAAAGCTTTTAAGCTTTCAAATTTGTAATGTTTGTTTATTTTTAGAATTTCTTATGTTATAATAGAATACGGAGGATGTTATGAAGAAAATAGATAAAGTTTATTTTGAGAAAAGAGCTAATGAGGCTTTAGATAAAATTAAACAAGAAGATATTGATTTTTATCACATTATTGAAGATATTATAAATAATAATACTGTTCGTCAAATGATTCAATACCGTCAGCATTATGATACTAGTACTTTTGAGCATTGTTTACATGTTTCTTATATTAGTTATCGTTTCTGTAAAAAACATCATTTGGACTATGTTTCTATGGCAAGAGCAGCCATGTTACATGATTTATTTTTATATGATTGGAGAAAGAAACAACGTGATGTAGAAATAGATGGTTTACATGCTTTTGCTCATCCAAAAATTGCCTTACAAAATGCTTCTCAAATTTTTAAACTTAATGATAAAGAAAAAGATATTATTGTAAAACATATGTGGCCTGTTACTTTACCTTTGCCACGATATAAAGAATCTTTTATTATTACTTTTGCTGATAAATATAGTGCTTTAAAAGAATCTTTTGATTATTATTTTAGAAAAAAAAATTAGAAAGAGGATTCCTTATTCTTTTAGGAGTCCTCTTTAAAAAATATTTTTTATTTGCAGTGTAAATTTTTCTTTAATATGATTTAATATAAAAATGCTATTTTCTATATTCTGCATACTCTCTTTATATTCTTGCACTTCCAAATTTGCTTTAACATATTGCAGTTCCGTTTCTACCTTCTCTAATTCATCATGTTCTATAAAATAAGCTAATTTTTCATGGCGTTCTTCCCAATTTTCTGTAATTTCTTTTAGAATATCCATCTCATTTTTTTTAGTTTCTTTTTCTTCTATTTTCAATAAAACTACCTCTTTTAATTCTTGTAACTGTGAACTAATTTCTTCTGCACTTTCTTTATTATATCCTTGTGTTACTGTATTTAAAATAACAATTAAAATAATAATGATTATGCAAGTTATCAATTCTCTTTTCATTGTTTACCCTTTCCTTCTTTTCCCTGACAGAAAAAGTTTCCCTTTCCGTCTATAGTTGCTAGTAAAACTTCTTCTGGCGTTAATTCAAATTTTTTTATTTCATCATATAGCCATTGATAAGATTTATCTAATTTTTCCAAATTTTGTTTCATCACTTTTCCATCTATAATTAAATCATAAGAAATTCCTTCATATTCAGGCATAATTTGAAAATCTTCTGGTATAGTAGTTCTTTTATTGGGTTTTTGTATTACTGTAACCTGTCCACTAGTTTCTAGAATTGCATATTCTACATCTCCTATATTAAAAATATTGTTTGCTCTTAATCTTTCTTCTAATTCATTAATAGTAAATCTTTCTTTTTTCATATTTGTTTCATTGATTTTTCCTCTATATATTAATATACTTGGCTTTCCACAAATAATTTCTCTTGCTTTCATGCTTTTCATATTAATGATAGAAATTAAAAGATGCATTACTAAAAGTCCTAATATCGGTATAATTCCGTTAAAAAGAGGAATTCCGTGGTTCTGCCATAGGAACAGTTGCTAAGTCTGCTATCATGATAGAAATAGCGAGCTCAAATGGTTGCAACTGACCAATTTCTCTTTTTCCCATAAAACGCATAACAATTAATACAATAATATATAAAAAAATGGCTCTAAAAAATGTTAATAACATAAAAACTCCTTATTTTCACTGTTTATTTTTAACATTTTTTTTGATTTTATTCATTTTTTGAATAAAATTATTAGATTGGTTCATAATAAGCTTATAAAATCTTTTTTCTTTAAAAGACATTTTGAAAATTAAAGGAGGATTTTAGTATGTCTAGTCATCAAATGACAAATAACGAAACCTCACAAGGTTCTAGTACTGTATGGCAAATTGTAGGTAGATTTGTAACTGCTGCTATTGTTCTTGCTGTTACTGCATTTTTTACACCAGGCTTTCAAATTAATAACATTTGGGCTTTAGCAATTGCTACAGTTGTTCTTACTGCTATAGATTATCTTATTATAAAATTTACAGGATTACATGCTAGTCCTTTTGGTAGAGGATTTGTAGGGTTTGTTCTTTCAGCTATCACATTGTATGTAGTACAATTTTTTGTTGCTGGATACTCTATTTCGTGGCTTGCTGCTATAATTGGTGCTTTAATCTATGGTGTTGTAGATTATTTCTTACCAGGTGAACAAACTATGTAGTTTTTATTTCAAAAAAAGAATCATTGAAAATTTTTTATCTATCAATGATTCTTTTTTTATATTATTTATTTTTATTCCATCCTTCTTTATTAATTTGTCTTTGTCTTGCTATTGCTAAACTATCTGCTGGTACATCTTCTGTAATTGTAGAACCTGCAGCAATAAATGTATTATCTCCTAATGTAACTGGTGCTACTAAGTTAGTATTAGAACCTATAAAAGAATGATCTCCTATAATTGTTTTGCTCTTGTTAAATCCATCATAGTTACAAGTAATTGTTCCACAGCCAATATTGCATTTTTCTCCAATTTCACAATCGCCCATGTAAGATAAATGTGGTACTTTACTTCCTGTTGCAATAATTGCTTTTTTAACTTCTACAAAACTTCCAATTTTTACTTTGTCTGCAATTTGGCATCCTTCTCTAATATAAGCATTTGGTCCAATTTCACAATCTTCACCTATTTTAACATCGGATTTAATTGTAGTATTAGGATGACGTACTGTATCCATACCGATTTCTACATCGTCATAAATATATGTTGTGTTAGTGTCCTCAATTGTTACACCTTTTCTCATCATTTCTGTATTAATTCTCATTCTTAATATTCTTGTTAATATTTCTAATTGAATTCTATCATTTATACCTAATATTTCTGTGTTATCTTCTACTATAACAGCTCCTGTTTTTAATCCTTTGTCATTCATAATTTTTATAACATCTGTTAAGTAATATTCTCCTTGTACATTATTTGGTTTTATTTCTTTTAATGCTTTTAATAATTCTTCAATATCAAAACAATAAATTCCTGCATTGATTTCTTTTATTTCTTTTTGTTCCTCTGTAGCATCTTTATGTTCTACAATTCCTTTAATGTTTCCACCCTCGTCACGTATAATTCTACCATATCCTGTAGGATCATCATAAATAGCTGTTAATAATGTTGCATATTCTTTATTTTCTGTAGATTTTTCTACTAATTTTTTTAAGGTTTCTGGTCTAATTAAAGGAACATCTCCATTTAATACTAATACTTTTCCCTTTTTTCCTTCTAAAAATTGAGTAGTTTGCATAACTGCATGACCTGTTCCTAATTGTTCTTCTTGCATAGCATATTTTACTGTGTTTCCTAAAACTTCTTGGATTTCTTCTTTTTGATAACCTACTATGGCAACTATATCTTCAATACCTGCCTTTTGTGCGTTTTCTACTGACCTTTTAATAATTTCTTTTCCATATATTTTTTGCACTAATTTTGACTTTTTTGATTTCATTCTAGTTCCTTTTCCTGCTGCCATTACAATTGCAATTACATCATTTTGCATTTTGTTCTCTTCCTTTCTTTTTGTTATATTGTATTTTGTTTTTTCACATCTTGTGATATTTTAACATAATCTATTCTCTTTTGCAAGTTGCTATTTACTAACTGTATTTTTTGATATATAATGGCTTAAACAGAAGATAATAGGAGGGATTATTTTGAATACAATTGCTATAGTCGGTTTGGGTAATGTTGGTATGGCATATGCTTATTCCTTAATGAACCAAAGTCTAGAAATTGAAAATTTAATTTTAATTGATGTTGAACAAGAAAAATTAACAGGAAAAACAGCAGATTTACAACATAGTCTATATAATTTACCTTGGAATCCTCATATACATATTCATATGGGAAGTTACGCTGATTGCAAAAATGCGGATATTGTTTGTATTACAGCAGGAGTACCACAAAGTGCAATTAAGAAAACAAGGATGGAAGATTTACAAAAGACCAATGCTATTTTTAAGGAAATTGTTCCTCAAATTAGAGATTCAGGATTTTCCGGAATTTATTTAATTGCCAGCAATCCTCTTGATGTTATGACATATGTAACTTGGAAATATGCTAAATGTGAAAGTTCTCAAGTAATAGGCTCTGGAACTTTACTTGATACAGCTAGACTTCACTGTATTTTAGGTGATTTTTTGCATATTTCTCATCAAGATGTAGAGGGCTATGTTTTAGGAGAACATGGCGATACCAGTTTTGTTTCTTGGGATAGTGTAAACCATCATGGTATCACTGAATTAGAAAAAACTTGTATTGAATCAGCCGTAAAAAAGGCTGGCTTTGAAGTTTCCCATGCTCAAGGTTATACTTGTTATGGAGTTGCCAGTGCTTTATCTCGCATTACACGTTGTATTTTATTAGATGAAGAAGAAGTTTTACCTATTTGTACTTATCACGAAGATTTCGGAATTTATATTTCTACTCCTTCATTAATTGGTCGTAGAGGTGTACTAAAATCCTCTATATTTAGTTTATCTGAATTAGAAAAAAATAAACTAATTTATTCAGTTAACCATATAAAAACAGCAATTGGAAGTTTATAGGAAGTTTTTTGCATAAAACTTCCTATTTTTTATTGTATAGGAAATTTCGTTAGAAATTTCCGGAGCAACAAGGTTAAGTTTCCTTAGTCCGTGCATATTCGCAAAGCGAAATGCTACAAAAGGCAAAACCACTTTTCTTATTTTTTTTGATTTTTTACAGTTTTCGACAGTCTTTTTTGTTTTTACTTGTTATACTAAATAACAGTTTTCAAAAGAAAAGAGGTGTTTCGTAAATTTGAGCATTACAAAAGATGTTACAAGAATAGGAAATTCTTGTGGTACTATTACCATTTCTGTTTATAAGGATAGCATTTCACATTATCCATTTTTCTTGATTCAATCTGATAATGAACAAGAACTTTCTTCTATTATGGATGTATTAGAAGATACTTTAAAATGTTATTGAATAAAAATTAATCCCTTTACGGGATTTTTCTTTTGTTATTTTAGTAGCCATATGGCTATATTTAGATATAAAGCAAAGAAAAGCCATATAAGATAAGGTATTTGTAATATAGCTGATAATTTCTGTTTTGGATAAAATATTTGTATCATATAGATAACACTTGCAATTAACAGCACTAGCCATATTGCAGAAAATCCTACCCATTGAAAAATAAAAAATAAAATTGGCCATATTAGGTTAATGATTAGTTGTAAGTAATATGCTTTTCTTACTTGCTCATCGACTTGATTATTCCATTCTAGTAGAATATAGGAAACTCCCATAAGAAAATATAATATTGTCCATACAATAGGAAATAAGTATGCTGGTGGTGCTAGCTTTGGTAATGGTAATTCATTATACTGCATGAAAGGAGCTATAATAAAACCTACGATTCCACCTAATAGTAAAGGAAGAAATAATTTTGCTCCTAAGATAAGTTTATTTTTCATTTTATCACCCTTTACATATATATGTGTATTTTTAAGCTTTATACTCCTTTCCCTGCCATAAATCTCTTCCTTCCATTCTTTTTTCAAATGTATGTAGAATCCACATTTTATGCTCATTCCAATAAGGTGCTATTAATATATCCTTTGGTGCATCTCCTGAAATTCTATAAATTACAATATCTTTTCTTAAATGTGTGATAATATCTAATAAAGTTTCTATATAGTCATCTAATTCTAAAGCTTGATATGTTTTTTGTTCATACATTTGTGCTAATTTTGTATTTTTTACTATGTAAGTCGAATGGATTTTTATTCCTTGGATATCTTGTTTATTTAAAAATTGTACTGTGTTTATAATGTCTTCTTCTGTCTCTGTTGGTAAACCAACCATCATATGAGCTACTACCTCTATATGATATTTACGTAATAAACTAACCGCGTTTTGAAAATCTCTAGTTGTATATTTTCTATTAATTAATTCTCCTATTCTATCATTGCTAGTTTGCAAACCTAATTCTACACAAACATAATATTTTTCAGCATATGTAGAAAGTAATTTTGCAATATCTTCTGTAATGCAGTCTGGTCTTGTTCCTATTTCTAATCCTACTATTCTTTCATCTATTAAAGCTGCATCATATTTTTGTTTTAAGTTTTCTACAGTATCATAAGTATTAGTGAAATTTTGAAAATATACAATAAATTTTTCTGCTCTTTCAGCTCGATAAGTTGTTAGGTATTGTTTTACTTGCTTCGTAATATTTCCTTTATTCATAATTAATTCGCCGGAACCTTGTTCACTACAAAATATACATCCTCCTCTTCCTTTGGTTCCATCACGATTAGGGCAAGTAAAACCTCCATCTACACAAATTTTTAATGTTCTTTCTCCGAACTTTTCTTTATAATATTCTCTTACATAATTATATCTTTTTTTCATATCCATAAAAGTATTATATATCATTTTTAGTAAAAGTACAAATTTGTGCTGAAAATTGCAAAAAAATAGAACTATACCATTACTTATTTTTTTTAAGAATCTTTTTTATAAAGTACTTTCTTTAGGGGTTGTTGTTCTTGTACCACAATTATAAAACATATTTTTTTATATTCTCAACAGTTGACAAATTTCAATTATCACCTACATATATTGTAGTTAAATTTGTACAATTACCAAATATCAATTCCATGTTTTTTACTTTACTTGTATCAAAACTACTCAAATCTAAACTACTACAAGTATCAAACATATTCACCATGCTTTGAACTTCACTCGTATCTATATTCTCAATGTTTTCAAATTCAGTTAAATTGATACAACTATCAAACCAACTAGACATAGTTAATGGAACAATTTCGTCTGTAATGCTATTAAAACTTGCTTGTGTATTGACTTCTGCATCATGCATAGAGTTGTGATTGTGCTCACACAGTTGGACCACCTACTGTGCAAAAGATAATTTTCAAAATATAATTTTTTTGCACTTGCACTTTTTATTTTATTATATCAATCTACTTATGTCTATTTTTAATTCAAATTTTGCAGATTTATCATAATAAATGTAAATTTTATCCATTAGCATATTCAGTACCGTTTTATCTGGTACTTCCGCTTCTATATTATCACATCTTTTTACATCAATAAAAGTTCCCCATTCTTCTTTATGTCCAGTAAATCTTTCCATAAAACTTGTATATCAGTATTTACATCCATGTGGACAAGCAACATAAGGATTTATAACATAATCACTAGCTGGTAGATTAGATTTAGTTAAGCAAGTTAAGCAGTCTTTAACTTGTATTTCTTTTTCTATAATATTCATTAATCTTCCTCACTTTTTTTATATCTATATATTAGTATGTCCATTCTAGAATTCTATCGTTTCTCTTTTCTTTTTCCAATTATCATAAAATTCTTGATACTTCTCCCTATTTTTAA
>CALWZX010000016.1 GCA_944386125.1 uncultured Clostridia bacterium
ATGGATACCACGTTATGCATACAAAATCACATACAACAACCCAGAAAACAAATCAGAAGGCGGAACGATAAAAGTAAAATTCTTAATAGAAACAACAGACCAATATTATGACTCTCAAGATGGACAGTTGAAAACAGCCAAGAGACAAACAACAGCAGACGAAATAGTAGATACAACGACAGATTTCTATGTACACCCAGCATTTACGAATGAAACAAGCATTAACTTTGCCAATGGAGGATGGGACCAAGAGTTAACGGGAATGTACGTAGCGAAATTTGAAGCTGGATTTCCAGAGGGAAATAACACTACAGCAAGCAAAAAAAGTTCAGTAAGTTATACACAAGATAGCTCGTATGTAAGAGCAATAGAGGCAGGAACAACAAGTGATCTAACACAAGATGCAAGAAATTGGCTAGATGGAATTTATGGAGAAACTGAAACAAAAATCAGTTATCCTGTGTTTCAACCATTAACGTATAGCATGAACTATATCAATGAAAATGACGCATATAACATCAGTAAAGCAATGAACGAAAGTGGAAATATTTATGGATTTACTACAAGTTCATCAGATACTCATTTAATGAAAAGTAGTGAATGGGGAATGATAAGCTATTTAAGTTACAGTAAATATCGGAACCGATGGAAAAGATATAGCGATAAATAATGCCAACTTAAATAGTGGAGGGAAAAAGAGAGAAGCAACCAATACAGCAGGAAAAAGTGGAGTAGATAGTGTATATGCAGTAACTGGAATGACGCAAGGCTTAACAGATGCAGAAGAAACGGTAGTTAAAATAGATGAAATAAGAACATTATCTGGAAATACACCAACAACAATGGAAAGTATGTATGCATGGAATCAAAAAGGAGGAGTAAGTTCCTCAAGTACAGGAAATATCACAGGAGTATATGATTTATCAGGAGGATTAGGAGAAAGAACAGCTAGTTATGTAGCTAATGGTCATGATAATTTACTAAAATATGGAGAATCAGTAGCATATAAGGAAAATATACTAAAGACAGAAAGTACAAAATATACGATGATATATCCGTTTGATGCTACAGTAGATAATAGTACAAAAGCAGATAATGAAACAAACTTAAACACTGCAAGTGATGCTAATCATTCAAAAAATACAAAGATATATGGAGACGCGATAAGAGAAATATCAACAACCGGAACCGGTACTAGTTCGTGGCAAAACGATTACTCACTCTTTGTCGGCTTGCAAGCTCCATTTGTGATGAGAGGAGGTGTTTTTTGGAATAAATCGCATGCGGGTAGATTCTGTTTCAATCGTTATGGAGGCAATAGCTACTTCTCTAGTGGTTTCCGTTCGGCGGTCGTGCCAGTGTCTTAATGCAATGATAGAAATATCCTAAAGTTAAGAACATCAAACGGATCTGGCGGAGAAACTACTTATCAACAAAGTCAAATAAATAGGTATTATAGGAAGAAATACATATGTGGTATTAGGAGCGAATCCAACAGGTTCACAAATAGATAATCAAAATTTATAATCAGCAACGGCACACTATATTTAGTGTGCTGCTGTGCTATAAAAATTATTGTAATTTCTTCAAGTTGTTTTTATCATCTAGCATTTCAATTTTCGTAATACTATTGCTATTTTGCAAAATGTTATATTGTTTTTTAGCTATTGAATTAAGCTTTTCGAGTCTTATTTTTTGATTTATTCCATCAGCTATCATTTCGCTATTTAAGTTTTCGAGATTACTTAAGATTACTAGTTGAAGAATATTTGCATAGTCTCGGATATTACCATTTAAAGTAGGGTTTTTATCTTTCCATTCTCTTGCAGTCATTCCAAATAATGCAACATTTAAAATATCGGCTTCATTTGCGTATGCATATAGTTTCTGCTTTTCAGTTAGTGTAGGAATTATATTTTCTTTTATACTATCAGTATGAATTTTATAATTTGTTTTTGCAAGTTCTCTTCTAACAGACCAATCAATTTTATTTTGGTAGCTTTCATTTTGTTTTAGTCTTTCAAATTCAGTTATTAGATATAAATTAAATTCTGGGCTAATCCAGCTAGCAAACTCAAATGCTATATCTGGATGTGCATATGTTCCACCGTTATTGCCAGATTTTGAAATAATACCTATTGCATTAGTTTCTTTAATCCATCTTTGTGGTGACATTGTAAAATAATGAGTACCAGCTTCTGATTTAAAGGTGTCGATTTCGACCCCTTTGAGATTTGGATTATGCATTTGCTCCCAAAGTGCTAAAAATTCAATATTTGTTTTAGCCCTTAGCCAATTCTTTATTACATCTTTAGGTTCAATTGGATTTTTATATCGTGCTAAATCAGTTAAAGAAATATAATCTACATTTCCAATTCTAATAACACTTACTAAATTATCTTTTACATTCATTTGTGTTTTTATGAGTTCTTTTTTTATAAATATCACTTCCAATCTTTGTAAATTCTTCATATATTATAAAACAAACGTTTGCAATTGTCAAGCAAAAATCTAAATATTAATAAATTCTTTTAATATTATTTCTTTTCTGCAATGGATAAATTTTACAAAAAAATGCTTGCAATATGCAAAAAATATGATATAATGTATTAGCAAATTGAAAGAAAACTTGAAAGGATTGAAAATAAATGAGTATGAAAGTAGAAAAAACAGAAAACAAAAACGAAGTAAAATTAGTTTTTTGCATAGAAGCTGCAAAATTTGAAGAAGCAATGAAAAAAGTGTATGCAAAAAATGCTAAATATTTTAATATTCCAGGCTTTAGAAAAGGAAAAGCGCCATACCAAATAGCTGAAAGATATTATGGAGCTCAAATCTTCTACGAAGATGCTTTTAATGAAGTAGCAGAAGAAGAATTTGAAAAAGGTTTAAAAGAAAATAATATTATAGCAGTTAGCAAACCAGATGTAGATATTGATCAAATGGAAAAAGGAAAAGATTTAAAATTTACAGCAATTGTACAAACAAAACCAGAAGTAACTCTAGGAAAATATAAAGGTATAGAACTTAAAAAAATAGAGTATACTGTAAAAAATGAAGACATTGACCATGAATTAAGCCATATGCAAGAAAGAAATGCAAGACTTATTAATGTAACAGATAGAGCAGTAGAAAAGGGAGATACCACTATTATTGATTTTGAAGGATTTAAAGATGGAGTACCTTTTGAAGGGGGAAAAGCAGAAAATCATGAATTAGTAATAGGAAGCAACACTTTTATTCCTGGTTTTGAAGACCAAATCATTGGAATGAAAATAGATGAAGAAAAAGAAATAAAAGTAACTTTCCCAGAAGAATATTTTTCAAAAAATTTAGCTGGAAAAGAAGCAACATTTCAAGTAAAATTACATGAAATAAAGAAGAAAGAATTACCTACATTAGATGATGAATTTGCAAAAGATGTTAGTGAATTTGATACATTAAAAGAATTAAAAGCAAGTATTAAAGAAAAATTAGAAAAAGAAAATGAGCAAAAAGCAAAATACGAAACAGAAGATGAGGCAATAAAAGTAGTTTGTGATAATACAGAATTAGAAATTCCATCAGGAATGGTTGATACAGAAGTAGATAATAAAATTCATGAGTTAGAACATAGATTATCATATCAAGGTTTATCTTTTGACATGTACCTTCAAATGATTAACAAAACAGAAGGAGAAATCAGAAAAGAACTTAGAGAACAAGCTGAAAAAGATGTAAAAGCAAGACTTGTAATAGAAGCTATTATTAAAGCTGAAAAAATCGAAGCAGATGATATGGCTATTCAAGAAAAAATAGAAGAAATGGCTAAAACTTATGGAAACAAAGCAGAAGAACTAAGTAAAAATGAAAACTTAGTAGAATATGTAAAAGAAAGTATCAAATCTGAAAATGCAATTCAATTTATTGTAGAAAATGCAAAAATAAAATAGTAAAAAAGGGGAGAAGTTAGAGGGGAAAAGTTGAAAGAATAAAAAAGCATTTTACCACTCTAACTTCTTAAACTTTTCGATATAAATTTAAGGAGGAAAAAAGTATGTTAGAAAAAAATAGTTTAGTTCCTTATGTAATAGAACAAACTGCCAAAGGAGAAAGATCTTATGATATTTTCTCAAGATTATTAAAAGATAGAATTATATTTTTGGGAGAAGATGTTAATCCAACATCTGCAGGACTTGTTATTGCACAGTTATTATTCTTAGAATCAGAAGATCCTGATAAAGAAATTTTCCTATATATCAATAGCCCTGGAGGATCTATTACAGATGGAATGGGAATTGTGGATACAATGAATTATATCAAATGCCCAGTTTCCACTATGTGTGTTGGTTTAGCTGCAAGTATGGGAGCTGTATTATTAGCATCAGGAGAAAAAGGAAAAAGATTTGCAACTCCAAATTCTGAGATTTTAATACATCAACCTTTAATCGGTGGTGGAGGAATTTCTGGTCAAGCAACAGAAGTAAAAATCCATGCAGACCACTTAGTAAAAACAAGAGAAAAATTAAATAAATTATTAAGTGAAAGAACAGGGCAACCAATTGATGTTATTGAAAGAGATACAGAAAGAGATAATTATATGACAGCAGAAGAAGCTCTTAAATATGGATTAATTGACGGAATTTTAACACCAAAAACACGTAATTAAAATAATATGAATAAATTTAAGAAAACGAATACAAAATACAAAAGTAAAACATACAATATTTAAAGGAGAAAGAAGAATGGCAAAAAATGAAAAAAGTATAAAATGTTCATTTTGTGGAAAACCACAAGAAGCTGTTGAAAAAATTATTGCAGGTCCAGGTGTGTTTATTTGCAATGAATGTATAAAAGTATGTAGTAATATTTTAGAAGGCCAAATGTATGATGAAGATGATACCTATGTGTTAAATGATGAAAAGGATGCAATAGATCATTTACCAAATCCAGCAGAAATAAAAGCAGTATTAGATAGTTATGTAATTGGTCAAGAAGATGCTAAAAAAACATTATCTGTTGCTGTATACAATCATTATAAACGCATTAATAGTAAACACGAGAATGAAAAAGAAGATGATGATGTAGAAATACAAAAAAGCAATGTATTATTACTAGGACCTACGGGATGTGGAAAAACGCTTTTAGCACAAACTTTAGCAAGAATATTAAAAGTACCTTTTGCTATAGCTGATGCAACTACATTAACAGAAGCTGGTTATGTAGGAGAGGATGTTGAAAACATTCTATTAAAATTAATTCAAAATGCAGACTATGATGTAGAAAAAGCAGAAAAAGGAATTATATATATTGATGAGATTGATAAGATAACAAGAAAGTCAGAAAATCCATCTATTACTAGAGATGTTAGCGGAGAAGGTGTACAACAAGCTTTATTAAAAATTATAGAAGGAACGAATGCTTCTGTACCACCTCAAGGAGGAAGAAAACATCCTCATCAAGAATTAATTCATATTAATACAGAAAATATTTTATTTATTTGTGGAGGAGCTTTTGAAGGATTAGACAATATTATTAATGCTCGTACTGGTAAAAAAGCAATTGGTTTTGGAGCAGATATAAAGAGTAATAAAGAAGTGGACAAATATAAAATATATGAACAATTATTACCACAAGATTTATTAAAGTTTGGTTTAATTCCTGAATTTGTAGGAAGATTACCGATTATCGCTACTTTAAGGGAATTAGATAGAGAAGCTTTAATTCGTATTGTAACAGAACCAAAAAATGCTCTAGTAAAACAATATCAAAAACTATTAGCTTTAGATGGAGTAAAACTAGAATTTGAGAAAGAAGCCTTAGAAGCTATTGTTGATAAAGCAATTGAAAGAAAAACAGGAGCAAGAGGATTACGTTCTATTATAGAAGAAATTATGAGAGATATCATGTTTGATATTCCTTCTAATCCAAAAATAGAAACTTGTATTGTTACTAAAAATACAGTATTAGGAATAGATCCACCTACGGTTATTTTTAATCAAAATAAAGAAGACAATAAAAAGGTAGAAAGAAAAAACACAAAAAAATCAACTGAAACAGCATAATAGGTATTTGACACACATATATATAAATAGCTTAAGAAATAAAAAATGTGAACATTGTGTGAAAAATACAAAATAAGTATTGACTTTTATATAAAAAAGGTATAAATTATTAGCAGTCTTAAGTAAAGACTGCTAATAATATTTTGAGGAGGAATGTAAAATGTTAAAACCATTAGCAGACAGAGTAGTTATAAAAATGAAAGAAAGCGAGGAAACTACTAAAAGTGGTATAATTTTATCCAGCGGAAGCAAAGAAAAACCTCAAATTGCAGAAGTTTTAGAAGTAGGACCAGGAGAGATAATTGACGGAAAAGAAGTAAAAATGACTGTAAAAAAAGGCGATAAAGTAGTAGTAAATAAATATGCCGGAACAGAAATTAAATATGAAGGCGAAGATTTAATTATTGTAAGACAAAGTGATATTTTAGCAATTGTTGAATAAAAAAATTATATAGGAGGTTATCATTATGGCAAAAGAAATTAAATTTGGAGAAGAAGCTAGAAAAAGCTTATTAAATGGTGTTAACAAATTAGCTGACACTGTAAAAGTTACATTAGGACCAAAAGGAAGAAATGTAGTATTAGATAAACAATATGGTAGTCCATTAATTACTAATGATGGTGTTACTATAGCAAAGGAAATTGAATTAGATGACAAATTTGAAAATATGGGAGCTCAACTTGTAAAAGAAGTTTCTGTAAAAACAAACGATGTAGCAGGTGATGGAACTACAACAGCAACAGTTTTAGCTCAAAGTATGGTAAGAGAAGGTGTAAAAAATGTTGCAGCAGGTGGAGATCCAATGGCAATGAAAAGAGGAATGGATAAAGCAGTTGATACAGCAGTAGAAGCTTTAAGAAACATTAGTAGTTCTGTAAATGGAAAAGAAGACATTGCAAGAGTTGCTAGTATTTCTGCTAATAATGAAGAAGTAGGAAGACTTATTTCAGAAGCTATGGAAAAAGTTTCAAAAGATGGTGTTATTACTATTGAGGAATCTAAAACTTCTAATACAGAATTAAATGTAGTTGAAGGTATGCAATTTGATAAAGGATATGTATCTCCATATATGGTAACAGATACAGAAAAAATGGAAGCAATTGTAGAAAATCCATACATTTTAATTACTGATAAAAAAATAAGCAACATTCAAGAAATTTTACCTTTATTAGAAAGTTTAATGCAAAATTCAGGAAAATTAGTAATCATTTGTGATGATATTGAAGGAGAAGCTTTATCAACACTTGTATTAAATAAATTAAGAGGAGTATTAAATGTAGTAGCTGTAAAAGCTCCTGGATATGGAGATAAAAGAAAAGCTATGTTACAAGATATTGCTATATTAACAGGAGGAGAAGTTATTACTTCTGATTTAGGATTAGAATTAAAGGATACAACTATAGAGCAATTAGGTAGAGCAAAACAAGTAAAAGTACAAAAAGAAAATACAATTATTGTTGATGGTGCAGGAGATAAACAACAAATAGCAGATAGAGTTGCACAAATTAGAGCAGAACTTGCTAATGAAAAGAGTGAATTTGAAAAAGAAAATTTACAAGAAAGATTAGCTAAAATTGCTGGTGGTGTAGCTGTTATTGGTGTTGGAGCTGCAACAGAAATTGAAATGAAAGATAGAAAATTAAGAATTGAAGATGCATTATCTGCAACTAAAGCAGCAGTCGAAGAAGGAATTGTTGCAGGTGGTGGAACAGCATATTTAGATATCTTGCCAGAAGTTGAAGCATTAGTAAAATCTCTAGAAGGAGATGAAAGATTAGGAGCAAAAATAGTTTTAAAAGCTTTAGAAGAGCCAGCAAAACAAATTGCAATTAATGCAGGTTTAGACGCTTCTGTAATTGTTAACAAAGTAAAAGAGGCAGAAAAAGGAATAGGATTCAATGCAGCTGATAATACTTATGTAGATATGAAAAAAGCTGGAATTGTAGATCCAACAAAAGTATCAAGAAGTGCTTTACAAAATGCAGCATCTATTGCTTCTATGATATTAACAACAGAAAGTGTTGTAACAGAAAAGAAAGAAGAAAAATGTTCTTGTGGAACACCACACGAAGATGCAGGAATGCAATTTTAATAAAATAGAATAATATAACCAAAATAGGGGCAAATTGGGAAATTTTATATGAGAATAACTCATTCTTATATATATTTCTTAATTTGCCCTATTTTAAATTATGATAAACACAAGCAAATTATAAGATATTGGAGGTTTTTACAATGAAAGAAAATATTAGAACAGATATAACAGTCAAAGACACTTCTATAAGAATTATGAGAGTTGGAAATACTGATTATATTTCATTAACAGATCTAGCAAGATTTACAAAGATTTGATTACATTATTCAGAATTGGCTTAGGAGTAAGCATTCGTTAGAATATATAGGTACCTGTGAATTGTTATATAACCCTAACTTTAATTCCACCGAATTCGATGGGTTTAAATATGCAAATATTCTCCAATTAGTAATTTTAAGTAATTTAGAAAATTTAAATGCTGAAATGATAGAAGAAGGATTAAATCAGCATAAAAGAATAGAAAAATTAAATGGAATAGCTAAAAAACAATATGCCATTTTACAAGAAAGTAATAGTATTAAAAGATTAGAAGAATTAGAAGATAAAAATATTAAAAAAATTATTAAATTTTGCACAAAAATGTTGTAATCCCAAAAACGTATTGATATAATCATGGTATAAAAAAATAAAAACGAAGGAGGAAATTGTATGTTAAAATCTAATATAGGTTGGAGTACAAATCCAAATAACTATGAATCGGGAAAAGATTCAGCAAAACAAGCCGTAAAGGACCTTATGGAGACAAAAGTAGCATTCTTATATACTTCAGCAGATAATCAAGTAGAAGAAGTATTAAATGGTGCTAAGTCAGAATTAGGTACTGCACCAATTATTGGGTGTACCTCGAGTGGAGGAATTATTGTTCCAGATGGATACATATCTTCTGAAAATGGTTTCTCAGGAATTTTAGCTTTAGGAGATCCAGACTTAACAGTTGGTGTTGCTGCTTCAGAAAAAGATGAATGTGCAAGAAAGACCGGAAGAAAAGTAGCGAAAGAAGCAATGGAAAAAGCAGGAAGATGGGATAGACCAGCATATTTTTATATGGTAGCCTCTCCTGGAGAAGAAGAAGATTACTTAAAAGGAATTGAAGATGTCATTGGTAGAGTACCTTTCTTTGGAGGAAGTGCAGCAGATAATACTGTATCTGGAGAATGGAAAATATTTACTAATGATAGAATTTTTACAGATGGTGTTGCTGTAGCATTCTTCTATACTTTTAAGAGTATGGCAAATGAATATACAGGTGCATATCATGAAACTGTTAATTCAGGAGTTATTACAAAAGTAGAGGGAAAAAGAACTTTAATGGAAATTGATGGGGTACCAGCAATTACAAAATATTGTGAATGGACAGGAAAGAAAGAAAAAGACTTAATGGGTGGAAATTTATTATCAGAAACCATCACAAAACCATTAGGTGTAAAAGATAGACTAGGAGATCTAATTGCTATTCGTCATCCAATGAATGGTAACAAAGACTTATCTATGAATATTGGAAATCATTTAGCAGTTAATACAGCTATTATTCAAATGGAAGCAACAGTAGATGAATTAATTGAAGCAACTGGTAAAGCTATGAAACAGGTTAATAAAGCTCTTGATGGAGAACCAGCAGCATATCTTTTAGTACACTGTGGAGGAAGAAAGTTAGCTATTGGTGATAGAATTAATGAAGTAACAGAGCAAATTAAGAAACAAGCAGGAGATGTACCTTTCATGACTATATTTACCTTTGGAGAATATGGTTCAAAAGAACATGGAGCTAATACTTGTGGAGGTTTAATGCTATCATTTACAGCATTTAGTAAATGAAGAGCTGACGAACAACCAAAAAGTGAGTATTCAAGTTGTTCAGATTTTCAGAATACGCTAAAAACGAAAGGAGAATGTAGTGTGAAAAATTTAATTGGTTATGAATGGAAAGAAGCTTCTAATGGAGCAAAAATAGAAGTGGTCAATCCAGCAAAACAAGAATTAATAGATACAGTTCCTAATGTTACTTTAGAAGATGTAGACACAGCTGTAAAAGTAGCAAAAGAAGAGCAAAAAAAATGGGAACAAGTTCCTATATGGAAAAGAGCAGAAATATTATATAAATTTGTAGATTTAGTAGAAGATAATAAAGATAGACTTGCAAAACTATTATCAGATGAAACAGGTAAACCTATTAAAGAAGCAATTGCAGAAGTTGCTAATGTAAAAATTGGAGCAACAGCTTTTATCGAAAAAGCAAAACATTTATATGATAATAGCATTCCAGCGGGACAAGAAGCAGGGCAAGAAAAACATATACAAATTACAAAAAGATATCCATTAGGAGTAATAGCAGCTATTATTCCATTTAACTTCCCTAGTGACTTATTCTGCCAAAAAATACCACCAGCATTAATGATGGGAAATAGTGTTATAGTAAAACCTTCTAATTACAATCCTTTAACATTAATAGAATATGTAAAATTAATGTTAGAAGCAGGAGTTCCAGCAGGAGCTATTCAAGTATTAACAGGAGATGGTCCAATTGTGGGACAAGCACTAGCTGGACATAAAGATGTGCATCTAGTATCTTTAACAGGAAGTACTGCCGCAGGAATTCAAACAATGGGAACAGCTTCTAAAAACCTAACACATATCATGTTAGAATTAGGAGGAAATGACGCGTTTATCTTTTTAGAAGATGGAGATATGGATTTAGCAGTAAAAGAAACTATTTGGGGTCGTTTATATAATGGCGGACAAGTATGTTGTGCAAGTAAAAGATTTTTAATTCATAATTCAAGAAAACAAGAATTTATTGATAGAATGAAAGAAGTAATTCATAATTTAAAAATAGGAGATCCATCTCAAATGGATACTGAAATGGGGCCATTAATTAATATCAATGCTGCAAAAAGAGTAGAAGAGCAAGTAAATAAAACTGTAGAACAAGGAGCTACCATTGTTTGCGGAGGAAAAAGAGAAGATGCTTATTATTATCCAACTATCTTAGATAATGTAACAAAAGATATGGATGTAGCTAAAGACATGGAAATCTTTGGACCAGTTATTCCAGTAATTGGATTCAATACAGTAGAAGAAGCTATTGAAATTGCAAATCAATCTTCCTATGGACTATGTGGATGTGTCATTACCAAAGATTATTCTTTAGGAATGAAAATAGCAGACAAATTAGAATGTGGAGGAGCAATCATCAATGGAGCAAGTTTCTATCGTTCATTTGAAATGCCATTTGGAGGATGGAAACATAGTGGAATTGGTAATGAAGGTGTAATGACAACATTACAAGAAATGAGTAGAACAAAAACAATTATTATGAAAAATATATTATAATAAGGATAATTGAGAATATAAGCTAAAAGCCGAATATTCTCAATTTTTCTTAATATGTATTGACAAATGAAAAAAAAATTAGTATACTAATATGGTAATTAAAAGTGAAATGATGTAAAAAATACATACACATACATAAACGAGGGGGGAAGAAAAATGGCACAACCAAAAAGAAGATGGTCAAAAGCAAGAACAGGTTCAAAAAGATCAACATGGAAATTAGAAAACAAAAATTTAGTAGAATGTCCACATTGTCATGAAATGATGGAACAACATAAAGTTTGTTCAAATTGTGGTTACTATAATGGTAAACAAGTAGTAGCAAAAAAAGAAGACTAATATAAAATAAACAGCATTTTGAGGTGCTGTTATTTTTTTGCAAAAATACTTTTCACTTATCATCTTTCATGATATAATCAAAAAAAATAAGCTAAGGAGAAAATAAAAATGAAGCAAACATTACAAAAATTGTGGAAATTATTAAAAACAGATAAATGGGTACATTATGGGATACTTTTAGTTTTAGGAATACTTCTATCTATTTCAATATTAGATATGCAATTAAGCAATACACATGATGCTTTCATTCATTTACAACGTATTAATGGAGATTATAAGATGATAGGGCAAGGGCAATTTCCACCAATGATTATTGATAATTATTGTAATGGAGATGGCTATAATATGAATGTATTTTACTCCCCACTTGTTACATATATCCCTCTTCTTATCAAATTATTTACTTCAACAGGGATATTGGCATTGAAAATTTTTGCTATGATTTGTATTATTCTTTCTGGTTTTACGATGTATCAATGGATATATGCAGTAACCAAAAAAAGAGGAATAGCATTACTTGCAGGAATCATATACTTATTAATGCCATACAAAATGGAGGATTATTACATTCGCTATGCTATAGGTGAATTTGCAGCATTTATATTTATGCCGCTCGTATTTTTAGGACTCCATAATTTATTATATGAATCTAGAAAAAAACATTACTATATAGCTATTGGTGCAATTGGACTTTTGCTATGTCATAATATTACGACACTATATACAGCAATATTTGCATTTATTTATTTAATTTGTCATATTAGAAAATTGCAAGATAACAATGTTTTAAAAGTAATTGGAATTAACGTTATTTGGATTGTATTATGTACAGCTTTTTACATAGTACCTATGTTAGAAACAAAATCAGAAGCAGAGTATGGAATATTTAATGATAGTCTGATGTCTACAAACAATGAATATCTTGCAGAACATGCACTTGATCCTATTCAATTTTTTGTAGATATAGAAGAAGCTACTGATTCTGTTAGTTTCAAAATAGGAATTCCTACGTTATTATTAACGATTAGTAGTATATACTGTTTTAGAAAAGTAGATAAACGTTATCGAAAAACTTATGGAATATTGCTAATATTTGCACTTATCTCTTTATGGATGGCAACCAAATGGTTCCCATGGCAATATGTTCCGGTTATTCTTTGCAAATTACAATATGCATGGCGTATGGTTGGATTCTTCATTTTCTTTATTACGCCAGTATGTGCTATTAATGCCTATATATTAATACAGAATTTATTAAGAAAAGAAAGTATTAAGTCTATAGCATATATACTAGTTGTTTTAGCTTTTTTAATAGGTATCATTCCTTTTTATCAAAGAGCTTATATCAATGCAAATACGCCTAATGTTTATAGACAACCAGATGAGGAATATGAAAAATCTTTAAAAAATGAATTAAGTCATTTTTCAACCAATAGGGAATATCTACCATTACAAGCATTAGAGCATCAAAGTGATTATATGCTTAAAAGAGAAGATAAGATTTATGTGTTAGAAGGACAAGCAACCATTCAAGATGAAAATAAGCATAGTCTTACTATGGAAGCAAATTTAGAAAAAGTAGAGAAACAAACCATATTAGAATTTCCATTTATATTTTATCCAGGCTATGAGGTGACATTAGAAACTAATGGCAGTGAGCAAAAATTAGAAACAGTATGTTCAGAATATGGATATGTAAGTGTACAAATACCAGAAGATATAGAGCAAGCAAAAATTCATATAACTTATCAAGGAACTGTTCTTACTAAGATTTCTTATATTTTATCCTTTACTGCATTTGTATTTTTTATTATTTATATCCTATATGCAAGAAGGAGGGATAAAGAATGAAAAAGATTTTAAGAAAAGAAAAAACTCTTTGCTATTTACTTATTTTATTTTCTAGCATGATTTTATGTATGCCACTATTAAATAGCCAAATTGATATGACCTATGATGATGGAATTCAACACATATGTAGATTAATGGGAACTTGGCAATCAATAGAAGAAGGTCAACCTTTTGCTGTTATCATGTCAGAGTTTTGCAATGGCTTTGGGTATTCATGGAATATATTTTATAGTCCATTAACGGCATTTTTTCCATTAATCTTTCATTTAATTGGGGCTAATTTTACAATTTGTATTAAAATTTTCATATGGTTTTGTACTTTTTTATCTGGCATATTTATGTTTCAATTCGTACAAAAAGTAACTAGAAATAATAAAATTGGAATTATAGCAGCAATTATTTATATTTTTGTACCATATCGTTTAACAGATATGTACATCAGAAATGCATTAGCAGAATATACTACTTTTGTATTTTTCCCTCTGGTATTTGATGGATTATATACTCTCTTCCATAAGAAAAATAAATGGGGATATAAGTTAACTTTAGGAGCTGTAGGTCTTATATTAACCCATACAGTAATAACCATGTATATGGCCATATTTGCCTTATTATATGTACTAATCAATGTACGAAAATTAAAACAAATAGTTATATGGAAGAAATTAGCGATTCATGTAATTTTAATTTTAGCTATTACAGCATTCTTCTGGGTACCTTTATTAGAACATGCTTTGGCAACAAATTATGAAGTTTTTATGCCAGGACGAATGGAAAGAAATGATGCTAACTTTGGTGTAGATATTTTATCACTATTTTTTACATCAAAAGATAATAGTATGATATTTGAGCTTGGATTTGTAACTATTATAGGACTACTACTATGTATTCCCGTTATCAAAAAATGGAGAAAACATAAAAAAAATTCTATTTATGCATTGTATATTTTTTCATTAATAGCAGGATTAATCAGCATAATCATGTCTTTAGATATATTTCCTTTTGCTATGTTACCAGGAATTCTAAAAATGTTACAATTTCCATTTAGAATGCTCACTTTTGCATCGTTTTTCTTAAGTTTAGTAGTAGCAATCAATATAGGAATTATAGCTAAAAAAATTAAAACACAAGATATTATTATCGTATTAGTAGCTTGTGCCACTATAGCAATTGCCTTAAGTAGTCATGCTCATTATTTAGAAGAAGAATTTGATGAAAATAAGCTATGGCCTGCAATTCCTGTTACAGAAAATACTGGAAGAGTGCATGCTGGCTGTGCAACTTTTGAATATTTGCCATCTAAAGCTTTTGAAAACTTAGAATATATTAAAACAAGAGAATCAGGAACTAAAATTTTAGAAGGAAGTGCTCAGATAGAAAATGAGCATAAGGAAGGTTCGAAAGCAGAGTTTGATATACAATATGTATTATCAACAACCAAGATAGAATTACCATATATCTACTATTTAGGATATATAGTAACGTTAGAAAGTGATGGCAATAAAGAAGAACTAACTACTTATGAAACAGAAAATGGATTTATAGGGATAACTCTACCAGTAATGGAAAAAGGACATATTTTAGTAGAATATAAAGGAACAGTAGCTATGTATGTATCTACAATTATATCTAGTATAGCTGTTATCTTATCTCTAGTAGTAGGAATATATATGCATTATTGGAAAACAAAAAAACAAGGAGGACTTTATGCAAATAAGACAAGTAAATCAAAATGATTATGAGAGTATATATCAATTAGTAAAAGAAGCATTTCAAACTGCAAAAGTAAGCGATGGAACTGAGCAAGATTTTGTACTAAAATTAAGAGAAGAAAATTCATATATTCCAGAATTAGAATTAGTAGCAGAAGAGAACAATCAATTAATAGGCCATATCATGTTTACCAAACAAACGATAAAAACAACTTCAGGAGATTATATAGGATATTAGTTGCTCCTCTTTGTGTAAAGTTAGAAAAACGTAATCAAGGTATTGGAAAGCAATTAATGTATGCTGGTTTTAAGAGAGCAGAACAACTAGGATATACAGCAGCTTTTCTTTTGGGAGATTTTCGATATTATAAAAAATTTGGTTTTAAACCAATAAAAGAACTAAAAATTGAAAATAAGACACCCTTTCCAGAAGAACATGTGTTAGGGTGTGAAATAGTACAAGGATCTCTAAAAAATATTTCAGGATATATTGAAAATTTAGGGTAAATAGAGGAATTTATGGAAGAGCTAAATTTATTAGAAGAAAGCGAAATCAAAAATAGAACTATAGAAAAATTATTATTAGAAGATGCAGTATTACATTTAATAGATTTTCAAAATGTAAAGATGATAGATTGTAAAATATTGCATAGTAATGTAGAACATATCGACTTTAGTCAAGTAACATTTGAAAATTGTAATTTTTCGAATACCACCTTTGAAAATAGTAGATTTTACGATTGTAAATTGATTAACTGTAAGTTAGAAGGATGTAATTTCATAGATTGCGCAATCTATTCTGTTACATTACAGGAAACAAACGCAAATTACAGTAATTTTACAAATACAACCATAAAGAATGATAAGTTTCAAAATACTTCCTTAAGAAATAGCTATTTTCAAGAAAATCAATTAAAAAGTGTAGTATTAGAAAAGGTAGATTTAACACAAGCACAATTCTTTAAAACAAAATTACAAAATATAGATTTATCTCATGCGAATATTGAAGGAATTGCCATTTCTTTAGATGATATAAAAGGAGCAATTATAGATGAATTACAAGTATTAGATTTATTGTATTTAATAGGGGTAAAGCTAAAAAATAAATGGTAAAAATAGACAATTAATAATAAATATGATATAATATCGTAAAAAATGGAGGTAAAATAATGAGAAAAAAAGTTTATATTGCAATTGCTATTTTAGTTTGTGTTAGTATTTTAATTTTAATAGGTATAGTTTATAGTACAAAAGTAAAAGAAGAAATACAAATAAAAAAAATATCTTCCTATAATAATCCAATCATACCAAAAGGATTTAAAAAAGTTGAAACAGATAGTGCAAGTTGGGAATTAAACGAAGGGATACCTATTGGGTGGAATGACGGATTAGTTATTGAAGACGAAGAGGGAAATCAATTTGTATGGGTTCCTGTCAATATAGAACAAACTAATTTTAATGAAAATGATATACAATATAATAGAGTTTATATTAAAGATAAAATGGATATAAATAATCAAGAAGATTTGCAAATTATAAAATATGGAGGTTTTTATGTTGCAAGATATGAAGCAGGGCTTCCGGAAGATATTTCAGAAAAGATAAGAGAATTTAGTATAGAAACAAATAATGTAATCGGAAGACCTACTAGTAAGAAAGGAAAAATTGTATGGAACTTTGTAGATTGGAATACTGCAAAGACAAATGCTCAATTAATGTATAATACGGATTCTCTACAAAGTACATTAATAACAACAAAACAGTGGAATAGTATAATATACTGGTTGCAAGGAAAAGAAGTCGATATTATTGATAGTAATCAATGGGGAAATTACTCTGATAATACTTTTACATTTACGGGATATTATTCAACAGATTATGGAAAAAGTTATGAATTTGGAGAAAATAAGACAAAAGCAACATATAATATGCTATTATCTACTGGTGCAACAGAGAGAAATAAGTCAAATAATATATATGATTTAGCGGGAAATGTATCAGAATTCACCGAAGTTCATAAATATGTAAATGGAAGTTATGGGGAAGTAGAAAACTACTATACTTGTGGGGGATGTTATGACAATATTAGTAAATACTCAGCCAATTATATGGGAAGTATAGCAGAGCCTAATAGTAGACAAGGTTTTAGAGTTACTTTATATCTAAAATAAATTTATAACCAAAGAGACTTTAATATTTACTGAGTAAATATTAAAGTCTCTTTTTTAACTTTTTTAAACAGAGAGCTTTTTATAGGTTATACAGCGCCTAAAATAAACCTAAATTGCATAGGAAGTACATCGTCAGTGCCACTAATTACATAAAATTTAAAATAGTGATCTCTTCCAGCTGTAGTTTCAAATAATTCACTGATATAGCTGTTACCATTTTTAAAACTATCATAATAAATGGCATCACCATTCCAAGTAGAATCAGTGCAATATACTCCTATAAGTAATTGTGCAGTACCGGATGTTATGCCAACTCCAAACTGAAAATGATTTGCATTAATCTTGTGTATAGCTCCAGTAAAAGAATTGGTTATTGATAAATCCTGATAAGCTACATCACCAGAATTTAAAACAGAGGGAATATAGCCATTATAATTAGCCCGAGGTTTTATTTCGTAAACGGTTTTTCCCTCTAACTGTTTTTCGTTAAGTTTTAATAGTTGCATAGCTTCTTTTTCATCTAAAGGAATTAGTTCTTCAGATGAAAACTGTACGTCTTCTACAAGCACTTCAGATTGACCAATAGGTTCTTCTGCAAATACATTGATAGAAGTAGAAAATAAAAAACAGGTTGTTAAAATAATACAAAAAATTTTTTTCATTTTGTCTCCTTTTATCTGTGCTTGCTCTCTGTCTAAAATTAATCTATATAATTATACTAATAGACCTACAAAAAATTAAATTATTATGATATAATAGAAAAGAATAAACCTAAAGGAGGTATTAAAATGTACTTTAACTTTATTGGAGTAACTTCTCCAGAATGTGTAACAACAGATGATGAATTTTATTATCTGTATTACACAACAGATGAAAAAATCAGACGGAAATACTTCAGGAGGAAAGACGGGATTCTAGAGGAAAAGTGTGACCAGTACGTTATGCCTTTAGCAGATACACACCGGCTTACACAGTCTATTTTTGAACAAAAAGGTCTAGACTGGAAAGAGGAAGTACCAGTATATTCGTCCTTAGAGTTCAAAGGTTTTTTCCTGAGTATCTAATTACCTTTTGAAAGAAGGGGGCAAGGAAAGAAATTTCCAAGCCCTCTTCTTTTTTATATTGACTTAAAGTTTAAAATGATATACAATAATAATCGAAAAGAAAGAGGTGAAAATATGGCAAAGCCAACAGTGGCCATTATTGGTAGACCCAATGTAGGAAAGTCCACTTTTTTTAATTACATAGTAGGAAAAAGAATATCGATTGTGGAAGATAAACCAGGAGTTACTCGTGATAGAGTATATGCAGAAGCTACATGGAGAGGAAAAACATTTAATTTAGTAGATACAGGAGGAATAGAACCAGAAAGTGATGATATTATTCTTTCACAAATGCGTAATCAAGCGAATTTAGCAATAGAAATGGCAGATGTTATTCTTTTTATAACAGATATAAAGCAAGGGGTAACTGCAGATGATAAAGAAATAGCCTTAATGCTTAGAAAAAGTAAGAAACCTATTATATTAATATGTAATAAAGCAGATAATTATGGACCAACATCACAAGATATTTATGAATTTTATAATTTAGGAATTGGCACTCCATATCCGGTATCATCTGTTAATGCTATAGGAATAGGTGATGTTTTAGATGCTATATATGAAAAATTACAAGATATAGAAGAAGTAGAAGAACAAGATGCTATTAAAGTTGCAGTAATAGGAAAGCCAAATGTGGGAAAATCATCCTTAGTCAATCAAATATTAGGGGAAAATAGAGTTATTGTTAGCAATATAGCAGGAACAACACGAGATGCTATAGACTCAGAATTTGAAAATCAACATGGAAAATATGTGTTTATTGATACGGCAGGAATTCGTAGAAAAAGTAAAATAGACGAAAAAATCGAAAAATATAGTGTTATGCGTACTCTTTTAGCAATAGAAAGAGCAGATGTTTGTTTAATATTAATAAATGCACAAGAAGGAGTAACTGCTCAAGATACTAAAATTGCAGGAGAAGCACATGAAGCAGGAAAAGGTATTATTATAGTAGTTAATAAATGGGATGCTATAGAAAAAGATACCAATTCTATGGAAAAAATGAAAAAACAAATTTATCATGATTTACCATATTTATCATATGCTCCTATTCTTTTTATTTCTGCTAAAACAGGACAGAGAGTAGAAAAATTATTTGAGTTAATTAATCAAGTTGCTGATAAAAATGCTATGAGAGTTTCAACAGCAACACTAAATCAGGTATTAAACGAAGCAATTAGTATTGTTCAACCACCAACAGATAAGGGAAAGAGATTACGTATTTTTTATATGACACAGGCTTCTACAAAGCCACCTACATTTGTTGTTTTTGTTAATAGCAAAAAATTATTTCATTTTTCTTATGAACGTTATTTAGTAAATCAAATTCGTAAAGAATTTGACTTACAACGGAACGCCTATACGCATGATTGTTCGTGAAAAAAGTGAAAAAGATGTAGAATAAAAAAGAAAGGATGGATATTATGGATATTGTAGTATATGTATTAGTTGCTATTATTGCTTATCTTCTAGGAAGTATTAGTTTTTCTGTAATTATTAGCAAAAAAATGGCTGGGTTTGATGTAAGAAAAAAAGGAAGTGGAAATGCTGGTTCTACGAATGTATTAAGAACTGTAGGAAAAAAAGCAGGGGCATTAACCTTATTAGGAGATTGTTTAAAAGGAGTAGTAGCTATTTTAGTAGCTTATATAGCAGCTCTTATTATGAAAGATAGTATGAATGGTTCTTTATTAATACAAATAGCAGGGATTGCTGTAATTTTAGGGCATACTTTTCCTATTTTCTTTGGCTTTAAAGGAGGAAAGGGAGTTGCAACAGCATTAGGAATTATTTTAATGACAAATTGGAATATAGGATTAATATGTTTAGTATTTGCACTAATCCTTATGGTTCTAACAAGAATGGTATCTTTAGGATCTGTAGCAGCGGCTATTTTATTTCCTGTACTAGTTATATTTATGCCACATAATGCCTATTTAATTGATGGAAATTATATTATTTATGCTATTTTATTAGCTGTATTTGTTATTTATAATCATAGAGCAAATGTAAAAAGATTATTAACGGGAACAGAAAATAAATTGGATTTTAGTAAAATTAAATAAACGAAAGAGGGGCTTGATTCAATGAAAAATATATGTATTATTGGAAGTGGAAGTTGGGGAGTTGCTTTAGCAGTACACCTGGTTAAATTAGGAAACGAAATAAAAATATGGTCTTTTTCAGAAGAAGAAAAAGAGCTTATTAACGAAAAAAGAGAGTGCAAGTTTTTACCAGATTTAGTAATTCCAGAAGGGATTACTTGTACTACTTCTTTTGAAGAGGCAATAGAAGGTTCAGAAATTATTATCCATGTTACACCTTCTAAATTTACAAGAGATACAGTAAAACAATATAAACAATATGTAACCAATCAAATCGTTGTTCTTTGTACTAAAGGCCTTGAAAAAGAACCATTATCTACTCTA
>CALWZX010000017.1 GCA_944386125.1 uncultured Clostridia bacterium
ACAATTTATCATATTTTGTCTATGATTAAATGCATTATTTTTATGTTAATCATGCATTTAACTTTTTATTTAACTTTTCCACCAAAATCTGTATGACCTACCTATGCGAACTATTTTTATATAGGTATGATTGTTTTATAGGCTAACTTAGGGTTACTAAAAATACCCCCCAGATTTTCTGGGAGGCAAATTCAATATTAATTTGTAGATTCAAATGTTTTTATAATTCCATATGGGCCTATTTTTATGATTGTTTTTGGTTTTATTCGTGCTACACCTTTTACTTTACATTCTTTTTCAATTCGTTTTAAAAATTTTTCTTGTACGCTCTCCTCTCCATGATTAATGAGTATAGATTGCTTATTAGGAAATTGATTAAAAATGTCCAGCAATTCATCTGCTTTTGCATGACCAGAGCATTCAGATGTTACCAACACTTCTGCTTTTTTGGTATATATTCTTCCACTTCCTAATTCTACCTGTTCACCTGTTTTTGTTTGTAAACATCTTTGTCCTACACTTCCTTCAAATTGATGAGATGTTAAATAGATAACATAGTTTTCATTAGATAAATAATGTCCTACATATACCCCTGCAGCTCCATTGGTTGCATCTCCACTTGATGTGAATATTACCTTTTGCCTGTTATCCCTAAACACTAAATTTCTATTTCCCTCATTAATGTGTATTAGGTTTGTAGGTTCAAAGTCCATTCCCTCTTGATTAAACTGATAGTATGGATTTTTGTAAACTGTGCTAAATTGTTCTGAAAGTTTGGCTTCCATGTAAGTGCGAACTTTTTTAAACTCAGGATATTCTTCTACCAACTTTTTATAAGCATATTGCCGTTCTTGTAAGCGGTAATTGGATATAGTTGGCAAAATAATGCTTTTTCCTTCTTGCAAAAAACGTATCATGTTTTCTTTCCATACATGAGGAATTTCCCATGAATTTGTATTTCCATAAGTGGATTCGGTAATGATATTTACCTTTTTTTGTAACAATTCTTCTGGAAAATCTGGCGTTAACTGCAAGATATTATGCTTTTTATAATCCCCTAAGAAAAGTAGTTCGATTGTTTCTTCACATTCTGGATGCCAAGCTTGTACATGAATTACTGCTGCACCTGGCAAGTGTCCATTTTCATAAAAGGTAACATTCACAAAAGGAACTGGTGAAAAAGTTTTTCGATATTCTACTACTTCTATTTGTTTCATCGTTTGATAGAAGTCATCTTTATGATATAACATCAGTTTAGGATTGCCATTGTTTTTTATGGCATCAATTTTAATACTTTCATTCAGAGCTATATAAGAAAGTGCTCTTGTTACTTGTGTCATATAGATTTTCTTTTCATAACCTTGCTTGACTAAAAAAGGTAATCGACCAACATGATCTATATGAGCATGTGTAATTAAAACAAAATCTAATTTCTCTAAGTCAGAAAACTTTTCTCTATTTTTTTCTGTATATTTATTTTCTTGAAACATACCATAATCTACCGCAAAAGATACTTCGGTGTTATCTGGAAAGTATATAGTAACGGGAATTGCACTTCCTGTTACCTCCTCCTGTAAAGCTTTTAAATTTGCATAAAACCGTAACATAAAAACCTCCTTTTAATATTGTTTTTTCCCATTTTTTATTCAAGAAATGGTTTTATATTTTGTTACTAACCCGATTGTAGCATGATTTTACTCCCATTTCAACATTTTTCGACATTTTTCTTCTATATTCCTCATTGATTATTTTCTTTACACTGTATAGTTTGTAATCCATTTGCTTTTTTTCCCTTTTTATGTTACAATAGATGTATTGACCAAGTGTCAAAATATTTATTATATGGAGGTTTCCGAATGTATCCTTTAATTAATTCTTCAACACCTATCATGAGTTCACATATGGAATGTGCCTTTTTGATTGGCTTTTCTCGGCAGTATGTAAAGGAGAGTCTGGACATTTCAAAATATTTGGATATCATTTTAAGTGAGGCATTTGTGAGAAATTTGCGGTCACCAATTGCTAGTCATAAGTTACTAGCAGAGTTAGTTCCTGAATTTTATCAGGAATTCCAGGATGATGCACTGATTATGTTTTTCAGCGATCCTACAGCAGCTTCTGTGCAAAATTTCTGGCAATGGTTAAAAAATGAATTTCCAGATGCTCACATTAGTAGAGTTTTTTTCAGGTATTAAGAAGAACCCCACTGGCGTTGCCGGTGGGGATAATTTTTTTATTTATTATTCAGCTGATTCTGAAGTATTTTCATCAGCTTCTGGAGCTTCATAAGCCTCTAATATTGCTTTTTGAATTTTCTCTCTTGTCTCAGCATTAATTGGATGAGCTATATCCTTAAATTCTCCGTTTGGAGTTTTTCTGCTAGGCATAGCAATGAATAATCCATTTTGGCTTTCAATAACTTTGATATCATGAACTGCGAATTCATTATCAAATGTTACAGAAGCAACTGCCTTCATTCTGTTTTCTGAATTTACTTTTCTTAAACGTACATCTGTTATTTGCATTTAAGCACCTCTTTCCACTAGTATATAATTAGTATAAAATATTGTACATATTATTATGTACAATTATATTATTCGTCAAAAAAAACTTTTTTCCTTCTTATTTTTTATATTTTTATAAAAAATTTATTCCGGTCATACACTTTTGTTTTTATTTTTCGTATATTATAGTATATAATTTTCATGGAATCTATTGAAAATTAGCGAAAAAAACGATATAATCAAGTATGTAAAATTTATACATAAAAGGAGTGCATTACATTGGCAAACATAGAAGAATTAAGAAGATATAAACATGTACATATGATAGGTATTGGTGGAGTTAGTATGAGTGGAATTGCAGAAATTTTAAAACGTTGGGGTTTTAAAGTAACTGGTTCTGACTGGGCTAGTTCTGAAATTACTGAACAATTACAAAAAGATGGTATTCCTGTTGTTATTGGACATGATTTCAATTCTCTTACCACCGCTAATCTTGTTGTATATACTGCTGCTATATCTCCTGATGATATAGAATTACAAAAAGCTAAAGAATTAGGTATTCCTACTATTGAAAGAGCTAACTTTTTAGGACTTATTACTAAAGCTTTTGAAAATACCATTTGTATTTCTGGCACACATGGAAAAACAACAACTACTTCTATGGTGTCAATGTGTTTTTTAGAAGCTTGCAAAGACCCTTCTATACAAGTAGGTGCTGCTTTAAAAGCTATTAATGGTAATTATCGCGTAGGTAATAGCGAATATTTTATTATTGAAGCATGTGAATATGTAGAAAGCTTTTTAAAATTTTACCCTAAGGCTGAAATTATTTTAAACATTGACAATGACCACTTAGATTATTTTAAAAATATGGATAATATTTTACAAGCTTTTATTAAATATGTAAAATTATTGCCTAAAAATGGATTATTGGTTATCAATAATGATAATATATATTGTACACAACTTCATAAATATACCTTTGCTAGAACTGTTACTTATGGTATTGAAAGTGAAAAGTCTAATTATGTAGCTAGAAATATTTCTTTTAATAAAAATGGTTTTGCAAGTTTTGATGTGTATCATAATAATTTCTTTTACGCGACTATTCAACTTTCTGTTCCTGGTATGCATAATGTATCTAACGCATTAGCTTGTATTGCTTTATGTGATAGTTATGGAATTGATAAAGCAGATATTAAATCTGCCCTAAAAAAATATACGGGAGCTCACAGACGTTTTGAATTTATTGGTACCATTCATGGAGCTAGTATTTATGATGATTATGGTCATCATCCAACAGAAATTAAAGCTACAGCTGATGCTCTAGCTAAAAAAGATTATCGACAATCTTGGGTTGTATTTCAGCCACATACTTATAGTAGAACTAAAATGTTGCTAGATGATTTTGCTAAAGTATTAACTCGTTTTGACCATGTGATTATTACCGATATTTATGCAGCCAGGGAAAGCGATACTTATGGTATAACTGCTGAAGCTTTAGTAAAACGTATGGCAAGCTTTAATAAAAAAGCAGAATACATTTCTGATTTTCATGATATAGTAGATTATTTAAAGTCCCATGTTTTAAAAGATGATATTATTCTTACTTTGGGGGCTGGAACTGTTACTAAAATAGGACCTATGCTTTTAGAAAGTACACAAAATCCTAACAGCTAAAAAACACCTTTGCGGTGTTTTTTTTACATATTTTGTAACATCATATCTGCAAATACGCCATACCCTACTGTTGGGTCACTGACTAAAACATTCGTTACTGCTCCTACGAATTTTCCATCTTGTATAATAGGACTGCCACTCATCCCACATACAATTCCTCCTGTTTTTTCTAATAATTTTTCATCTTTTACTTCTATTAGCATACTTTTATTATTCTGATAATTATTCGTATATATTTTTTTGATTTCTATATCATAATATTCCTTTTTCCCTGTTTCTATTTCACATATGATTTGTGCTTTTCCTTCTTTTACTTGTGTTCTTGGTAAAATATCTATAGCCTCTTGGTTGATATGCAAATACTGTGCATTTTGTATTTTTCCAAAAATGCCAAAGTTTGTGTTATTATCAATTTTCCCTATATAATTTGCACCATCTATACTTCCTCCTAACTCCCCCGGTTCTCCTTTTTGTCCCTTTTTTACTGAAATAATTTTAGTCGTTACTAATTCTCCTTTTGCAATAGTCACTAATTCCCCTGTATCAATATCTGCTATGCCATGCCCTAAGCAAGCAAATTGACCTGTTTCTGGTAAATAGAATGTAGCTGTTCCTATTCCTGCTGCAGCATCTCTTACCCATAAACCTAATTTATATTCATTTTCTGAAGTTTTGATAGGCACCATAGAAGTTTGTTTTTGTGTTTGATTATCTGCTTTCATATATTCTACTGTAATTTCCTTCCCTTGTGCTTGATTGACTGTTTCAATTAATTCCTGTGTACTATTGATAGTTTTGTTATTCACTTCTAAAATTCTATCTCCCATTTCTATACCTGTGTTTTCATATGGCTTTTTTCCTTCTATTTCTGTCATACCTACTACTAAAACGCCACTTGTATAGAGTTTCAACCCTATGCTATTTCCCAGTGGAATGACTTTTTTATTTTCTACCATATTTACTTCTATCTTATTGGCAAGTGGTATGCCTAAAAATTGAATTCCTACACTGGTATTTTCACTATTCACCGGAGTAGATAAATTACTAGATGCCTGTGTACTTTCCGTATTAGATAGGCTAATTCCCCATAAAGTAAATAAGTTAAGATTTTCTCCTTCTAATAAAACTAGTTTTTGAGGTAAAAATGTTATGTTGGTAATGTATATATAAATAATTAGCAAAATAAAAAGTATTAAAAATCTTCTTAATGGTTTCACACAATATCTTCCTTTTTTATAGTTTTCGTTTGCTATTATTGTAACCTTTTTTTGATTTTTAATACTTATTTTTTATGGACTAAAATGTAATTTTGAGCCATATAAATTATATTTTTCTCTTGCTAAAGCTGTAAAATAAACACTTCTTACTTCTTTTAATGCATTTTCATTATAAATTTCTTCTTCTGTTCCATCTATCATATTATCTTGTGTAATACTTCCATCTATTAATTGATTTAAATCATAAATATCCGCAATATTGACAATACAATCATAACAGTTTAAATATGGTTGCTCATTCGTTTTTTGTTGTGGATAAAAATAGTAAATTTCATTTTCCGATACTTTTACCGTTTGCCTTGCTATACTTAAATTGGTATATGCCCCCACAATGTCAACACTGCCATTTACTATTAATTTGCAATTGGGTTTATGGTAATTGCCATCACTTCCTAAAAGGATAATAGAACTTTTACTTACAAATTCTTTATTTTTATTATTGGATAAAGAACAATAGCTATTAAAAAATTTATTTTTAATTGGTAAACCTTGTAAAAAAGTGGTCATAGACATTTCGTTTGTAATTTTATCCCAATCTGTTTGTGATAGTATTGGCATTCTGTAATCATAGTTGGTATTAATGTATTGATTATAATTAGCAAAAGCTGCTAACATATTACTTTCAATGGATTCTCGAATGACCGCTGTTCTATGTGTATTAAAAGTAGATTCTGTTTTTTCTGGATTGTTGGTAGTACTATTGAAGTTAAATATTCTTTCTTCTCCTGTTTGGTTTGCTTCAAATTCAACAACACTTCCTTCCTTGTCGTAAACATCATGCATTGTTAAATCCCCTAGATTATCTTTTACCCAAACGGAAAATTGATAAGCAGAAATATAATATTCTAAAGCACTACGATTGTTGTGCATGGTTGCTCTTGCATAATTTCTTGTTGCTTCATCTTGCACATACATTTTTCTAAAATCACTATACCAAAAGTATACCCCTTCAGACTCTTCATATACTTTTCGATTATCATAAAATGTATAAGGATATGTCTGTTTTACTACTTTAGCAGGTTCTGTTTGTGTTGCATCTTGAAGAATAAGTAGTGTTTCTTTTAATTGTTCTTCTTTTATTGTTACTCCGTTATATTCTATACTAGTAATTGAATCTATATTTCCATTTTGAATTTTATTTCTCGTATCTAAATCAAAACTAGAAGGATTTACCAAAAATCCTGTTTGTGGTTCAATTTCATTTCCATTAACAGTTCCATAAACAGTAATTGCATTATCTAGTGTATAACTTATTTGGCAATCCGTATTTCCTTTTTTATAGCGTGCTGCATAGTATACATATGGTTTTAACCCATACTCATATTGTCCACTTTCTGTATTTTGTCGTCTGCTATAAATATAATATCCATCATACATCGTAAGTAATATTGCTGGGGTAAATTGCTTTAAGTTATCTTCACTTATACTAATAGCTGTAGTGAGTGATGAATAAAATGTATTAATTGCTGCTTCTATATCTCTTATTTTTGAATCACTAACACTCGAATATCTATTATTAACTGTATTTAACTGAAATGCTTTAATGGCATCATAAGTGGCATCTAATAATTTGGCTGAATAATTAGATTGTAATACTATTGTATCCACTTGTGCTTGCATATATACAGACATAATAAATGTAATTGGCAATATGATAATAACAAATATTACCGTGAGATGTTGTAATTTCATATGTATATTTCCCTTTCTAAAAGTTAAGCGAAAGCAAAATGTAAATGACTAAAACTTACATAGATGTGCTTTCGCTTTTTTGTATTTTATTTATTTCCATTTACTGTTACAATTCCTGCATGTTTTGCAGTAATTTCCGCAGAGTTATTTCCTGCTACTGTGTAAAAGAAATTTCTTAAAATTTGTGCCATTGTTTTATTGGTATTTTTTACTGTTACGGAGATTCTATCTCCTTCTTTTAATACTATTTTTTTATCTTTGCTTAGCATGTCTTCTACTTGACTTGTATATAAGTTATAATATACATTTTCCCCAATTTTTGTCATTTCTGCTTGAGTTGTTTTTACTCCAGGATTTTCATCAAGAATTTGTAATTGTATTTCTGGTTCAACGGCAATCCCTCCAGAAGATGCTGTTTCAATAAATTGTGTCCAGTCATCTAACGTAAGTTTACCAGTTGTTCTAACATTATCTACAAAATCATCTGTAGCAGTTTGAATCGACAATTGTGCAATATCATCTGATCTTTCTGAAAGTGACATTAAGGGAAAAACAAACATTAAAATTGCTGCTAAAAATATTGCAATGATTGTAATTAAACTATCTCCCATGTTTTTTTCTTCCTTTCTATTGATTTGTTATCAGTGTATACGTAATAACTCTTTTTTTGTTTTTTCTTAATATGCTTGTTACTTCTCCATCTATGGTAACAGTGGTATCTGTTCCTTCTTCCCCTTGGTCATATACATATTCTCCAATTTGCTCTACAAATTGTGGATTACTTTCTTGATACCCTAAAGCTTTTCTAATTATACTATTTAAATTATCACCCTGACTATAATACATGGTTAAATTTTCATCTTCACTCGGAACCGTATAATTGATTCCATTGATAAAACAGTATAAATTATATCTTGCTTCATCAGGTTTCCCTGCCCAAGGTTCTCTTCTTTTGGTTTCTTCGTCCATATCAAATGAACAAATTTGATATTTTTTACTATCTGAACTTGTTCCCCAATATTTGGTCCAATCATAATCTCCCCATAAAACAGCACCAGTTGGTCCTTGATATGGTGATTTAGAAGTATATAATACCATATTTTCTACTTCTGAAAGACTTCCATCTTCATTTAATCTACCTTTTTTGAAGATAACGGTATAGTTTTCTTTATAGTAATTATATAATGTTGGAATGACTGTTTCTAATCCAACAATTCTATTTTCGTATTGAGAAGAATTTTGCCCATAATTTTCATAATCATAGGTATAATAGTCATAATAGTTTGATTCATCTTGTGCATATAAAAGAGCATCAGATGTAGCTTTTGCTTGATTAAATACACTGATGGATATTGCTAAAGCCATAACAAAGATAATTGTTGCTGCTGCTAATTTTAAAGCATCTACAGCATTTTCCATATTCTATTCTTCCTTTAATTTATTTTTTTTGTTGAATTCCAATTTGATAAATTTTACCACTTGATTTATCACGTGTCATAGTAACAGTATAAGTATAAGCTGCTCTAGTATTTTTTTCAGCTTCAGTTGCTGGTGTTAAAGTATCCGCATCATCGGTTAATACTGATGAACTGTCTCCTGTAGCATCTACTTCTGTACCCCATTGAATCATAACTTGTTCAGATATATCATCTGATTTTCCTAAGTTGTGATTTCTTACTAATTTGCATAAAGCTTGCACTTCTGAACCTCTTTTAGTTCCTTCATAATCTTCAAATTTTGAGTTAAATGCTGTAATTTCTTGGTCTGATAAACCAGTATCTCCCATTGCGTTTGCAGCTTGTTGGTATATAAACATACCTAATCCTATAATTAAAATTGATAAAAGTATAGCTCCTGCTATAATTAAAGCTTTTGATGCATTCTCCATCTTTTTTTCCTCCCTTGTTTTTATTTTATTTATTTTTTAACATTAATAACGTATTTATAATTGTTCAAAATACATAGATTTTACAATATTTGTTTTTTCATGATACTCTATTTTTGTACATTTAAATGAAATCGCACCGAAATTTTTGATAAAAGCTTCAGAACCTTGTTTTGCAATTTGTTCCATTCTATATTCAAAAATTTCATCATCTTGTCCTTTAAATTGTACTGTAATTATTATAGAATTTGTATCATTCTCTATGTAATTTCCCTTTTCATCTTTTGCTATTACATTTTTTTGATTAGAATCTATTGCTTTATTCATTAAAGACATAACATTTGTTCCATAAGTTTCTTTTCCATAAAAAGATTCATAGTCTTTATTGGCTTCTCGCATAATTTGCAAATTATGATTATTTTGGTATATGAAGTACAAAATTATACAAATTATACAAAGTACTATAATTCCTAAAGTAATAATTATTTTTTTCACCAATACCTCCTATATTATAACATTTTTTTTATCATATGACAATATATTTTTTTGTTTAATTTTGATAAGGGGTAAATGCCATATAATTTACTTGTCCAAAAGTATTATATTCTACTTGTGTACAGAAAAAATACTTTGCTTTAGTTGTTCCATCATCTTGATATATAATATCATTTTGTGCTAAAAAAGTATGATATTCTTGAGAAGATTTTTTTTCAAAATTTCTCATTCCTGCAATTTGTAAAATATCTATTTGAATATATTGTGTAAGAGTAGAATATCCTGTTTCGTTAGAAATTTCATTTACTATATTCGTTTCTTTTGCTAAGTTTGCAAGAGAAACCAATTCATGAGCTGTTACTAGTATTGGTTCTTTATCACCTTTTTGTCCTGTTGAGCCATTATAATATTTAATAAATTGTGTGTTAAACTCTTGCAAAGCATTCATTTCCAGTTCTTCTTGCACATCTGCTGAATAATTTGCAAAAGAGGTAAAAAGTGCTGTTCCAAAGGAAATAATCATAACACCTAATAGAACAGATGCTGCCATAATCATTGCTTTTGTTGCATTTTCCACTAGCTTTTCCCCCCTTCATATTAAACAGCTTCTTCAAAATTCATTTCTACTATTCTACCATTTTGGTTTTGTTCATCATATCTTACCTGTGTACAAGAAAATATTTTTGTCCTAAAATCTTTAAGTATAGCTGATAAATCTACATAAGTTTGGATATCTTCTTCTACATCTAAATTTCTATAAATATCTTTTGCAATTTCCTCCTGAAAAGCATCTTGATAAGTACCTGTTCCCGTAATATAACTATTGGATTTTAATTGCAAATTGTTTAAGTTTTGGATAGACATTCTTCCTCTTTGACTATAAGTTGCTTCAATTTCATTAATTTTATCTGTTACTGAATTTTTTCCTTCTGCAATGAGTTTATCTCTTAGCTGTTGTGCTGTATAGGTTCCTGCAGAAATAGAATATTTTTTATCTGTACTAGAGGTAAGCTGTTTTTTTATAGTAACATGTATTTGCATTTCTTGGTACATTTTACTTTCTACTGTTTCTCTTACATTATAATCATCTATCATATTAGCTAATGATAATATATCACTACCATATAATATTTTTCGATTATACACATCAAATTTTTGATTAAATTCTGTAATAATTTGTGTTTGACTAGAAGCTTCTTCTTCTGCTTGTATAGAACTCATAACATTAAACATGTATACTGCTGCCCCTATAATTAGCATTGCAATTAAAACACTGGCTGCAATAATTAAGGCTTTTGATGCATTTTCCATCTATCCTTCACCTCCTTATGGACCCATAGATGACATTTCGCTGAAGGATGTTGTCATACTTGTTAATCCTATAAATACTAGTGGAACAATTAGGTATCCAACAAACAAGCATACCATTGGTGCAAATCCAATTGCTTTTCCTATCATTCCTTTTTTAGAAATTAATCTATCATTAGATTCTTTACGTTTTGCTTGGTAGTAATCCCTTTCTGTATCTAACTCATCAAAAGCATCTTTAATTGGAATTTTTTCTACTGCTGCTTGCAAACTTTCTATAATTCGAATAAATTGTGGATAAGTAACATCCTCTTTCATTTCTTCTAGTGCTTCCCAAGGACCACTTTCGTAGTTATTGATACATTTATTTAAAGGATCTTTAAATATATTGGAATACCTTTCTAGCCATTCTAATATAATTTCTACATTTACTCTCTCAATTCTCATAAGCATTAAGATAATGGTCTGGAATTGCATAACTTCGTCTTCCATTTCCATTTGTCTCATCTTCTTTTGGAATTTTAAAAGTAATATTGGTGCATTATAAGCAATTAAAGCTAATACTAATGCTCCTAGCACTTCAATCCAACTAATGTATTCACTGTTTACAATTTTTATTTTGTCCATAACTCTACTAGCTGCAGTTTCTAGTTCTGTATCTGTTGCATTTATATAGTCATCTGTTAGGGTTCCTGCCTTCATCGCTTTTTCAATTTTTTCTTGGGTAAGTGAACTATCACCTTTAAATCGCTCAATATATTTATTATCTGATTCGGTAATTTCCATTGCTTTTTTTACATCTTTATCTGCCATTTGCCCAATAATATTATAAGTATTTGTTGGATCAGTATATACATTATCTATTGTTAATTTATGCATTTGCATTAATAAGAATAATGAAATAAAGAATGTACAAACACATAGAGTAATACGATTGATATAAATCCATTGTATTTTATCTTTAGATGCTGCATCTTTCATATCTTTCTTTAATTTTCGATTTTCCTTTGTTCCTTCTTTTGGAATAAATAAATCTACAAATTTTTTAACTAATGGTATTTTATATAACTTTTCTTGCCATGGATTTTCTGTGTTTTTTGTATTCATTGCGGTAGATCCATTATCTTTTAATTTTCTTGTTAGTATATAACATACAAAAGTAACGACTACTAATAAAATTTGTACTAATAAACCATCTTTACCATTATAAAAAGATTCTGTAAAGCTAAATTGTGATACAGCCCAATTTTTTAATGGTTCTATACATAATAGAGGAACAATGGATATAACTGATAAACTTTGAAAAACATAATTTAATTTGTCCCTTTTTAAAATTTCTAGTTGCATTTCTTGAGTAATATTATTTAAGTTTTTTAAATAAAGTGATGCACCGTCTACTTTTCTATCACCAAATTCTTTTGTTAAGTAAGAAACTCCAGCAAATTCTTTTAAATATGGGTTTGGCGCTATATCATAATATTTCTCTAATTCTGATTCTGGATCATCCGAAATTAATACCTCATATATTTTTTCTGCTTGTCTTGACATTTCAGGATTATCATCATCTTGTGCTGTTTGATATATTGCTTCTTCTACCATGTTTGTTTCATGATAGGCATGTCTTATTTCTGAGAAAAAGTTAATTTGTTGTTTTAATAAGTTATTATCTATTTTGTCTACCATACCATCAATAAATGTATCTACCATGAATATTTCAAAAATAAGTAAAATGCTCATAAGTAATACATTTTGATAAGTAAAAATAATGATAGCAATAGCTAGTGGAATAATAATGCAAAATGCTTTTGTTAGAATTTTAGAAGCTTGCATTCTTGTTAAATATTCGTCATCTATATTGATAATTTCTAGTCTTCTTCTTAATTTTAAAATATATCGTTTTAAAAATGGTGTTCTTAAGTAAAACATGTAGAGTTTTTGGTACACTACTTCTGCTGAATATTTAGAAGTTTTAGTTCCTGCTTGTAGTTGCATAATGTATTTTCTATCTTTATTATTTTTGTTAATCATAAGAAAAGCAATTACAATAACAGCAAAGAGTACTCCTACTCCTATTAGCATATATAATAACACATCTTGTGACATATTTTACTTTTCACCTCCTGTAATATCTTGTTTTACTCTGTTACAGTACGTGGCTTTGGTTTTCTTCCACGTTTTTTTGGTTCAGTTGTTGTTTCTTCTTTTTGTTCTTTAATATCTTTTATTTCATCATGAATTTCATGATTTTCTGTATCTTCATCATCTGCATATCTTTTAGCTTTGATTCCCCAATTTCTATCTACAAATTTGATGAAATCATCTGCATCTGAATCATCCATGTTGTTTAACATTTCTCTAATATTTGTATCTGAAATAGGGTTAGTTAATACATAAGATCCATCATGGTATTCTAGTATATTACGATATTGATATAATTCTCTGTTAGTTGATTTGGTAAAGTAATATGTTGCATTGTCCATAAATTTGTTTAATTTACCTTCAATTGTTTTTTCATTTCTATGGTCAAATGTATATTCATTTCTTTCTTGTACAGGAATACATTCTGTTACTCTTTCAATATATCTTCTTCCTTTAAAGTCCTTTACTAAGTGGATATCAAAGTTTAATACCTGTACAACTTGTTCCTCTGCTGTTTTTTCATCTTTAAATACTCCTGCTCTTAACATGGAGTTTCTTAATGCTGTTACTAAGTCTGGGAATGTTTTTGCGTGGTGAGTAAATAAGGTAAATTTTGATGCAACCTGTGCTGATTGAATCATCCAAGATGCTACAGGGTCAGTAGCAACCTCACCGATGATATTAACAGAACCGTCAGTCTTTTTCTGAACGTCCAAACAGTCTTGTCCTGAAATAGTTTCTGTTTCTCTCATAGATAAGATGTTTCTGGTTGGATAAATTTTTCTTAAGTGCAACTCAAATGCTGTTTCTGTAATACGAAGGTTCATAGTTTCATAAATATTTTCAATCATAGCCATAAGCATAGTTGTTTTTCCGGCAACCTTGCTCACCAGTAAGTGATATAATTCTGGCTCCTTTTACTAAGTATTTTAATAATTCTATAGTTTCTTCTTTACCTGGGCCATGTACAATTTGCTCTAGTGCTGCTCTCTTAACATCGAATTTTCTTACGAAAAATGCCCATGTTTCTGACATTGATGGTCTTACAACAACAACACGAGAACCGTCTTTCATTTCATTGATTTTATATCCATTGGTATCTGATAACTGACCTGGGTTATTGTATTTATAGATATTTTGACATACTCTTTTTAATTCTGATTCTGTTCCAAATGATAAGAAAGCTAAACGTATAGACTTACCTCTATACATAATCCATATACTATCACAGGCACGTGGTACTTTATGGTCTGCAATTTGGTCTAAATAGTCACTATCTGTTTGTGCTACTTGGCTTAAAAAGCTTTCTGGTAAACCTGATACACCTCCAGAAATACCATCGATATTCATGTCTCTTATTTCATCAATACTACTATAACCTTTGTAGTGTTGATAAATTCTTTGTACAACAACATTTAATTTATCTTGAAATGTTAGTACAAAATTTTCTTTTTCAAAGATATCATTAATTTCTTCACTTGTTATTACATAACTTGGTTTTGTTTCCCCTGATACATATTTTAATCTGTCTAAATTATATTTTTTAATAATTTCTGATAGAGCCTCATAGCCAAATTCGTTTTTGTACATGTATAAAATAATATCAAATTTATCTTGCACGGTTAATAAAGATGGAACATCAAATGAAATGGCTTTAGAGATGTTTAATTCGGTTACACCATATTCTTTAGATAACAAATCATAAATTAATTCTTTTACATATTTTTTATCATTAACATCTCCATATGTACATCCTTTTAGAGCTTTCTTTAATTCATACTTTTTATTTTTTCTTCTTTTTAGTTCTTCTTCTGATAGTCCAATATCATAAAGGTTGATTTTAGTAATTTCATCTAGCCTTTTCTTAACAAATGCCGTCATCATTTCTAAAGTATAGGTTTTATCATCTACTTGGATTTTTTCTTCTACTTTTTCGTCTTGCTTCTTTTTTAAATTTCGCATAATTAGATATCCTGCACCAGCTAAAACTAGTAGAATTAATATCATGTTAATTATCATATGTTAAGGCTCTCCTTTCTTAGGATTATAATTTCATTTTTAGCTCTTCTAATTTGTATATAATCGATTCTGAAAATCTTGCTACTTCTTTAGCAAATACTTCATTTCTGTCTACAGTGCTTGAAAACATTGTTTTTTTCTTTTCAAGTCCTCTGATTTTTAAAAAGAACTCTGCTACTTTTCCTTCTGATGTAGCTTCACAAAATAAAGTGTTATAAGGAACGCAGTTAATTTCTTTTGGCTGTTTTAATAATCTTGTAATATTTTTAGTATTGTATTTGGAAAATTTATCATATCTTCCTATATTAAATATAATATTATTTTTCTTAAAGAATGGATTTTTATTTCTTAACTCTACTAAATTATCTATTGCTGTTAATTTTTGTGAAATATTATAAACAATGACATCTGCTTTTTCTAATATTTGTTTTTGTATTTCTTCTGGCATTTTCTTAGAAATATCTACAAATACTAAATCATAATCTCGACTTGCCATTTCTATAATATTAGGATACTCATTAGCAACTTTTTTATATTCTTCATAACTTGCTGTCATTGGACTACATAAAACATCAAATCTATCTTTAAATACAACTTTTGCATAATTAGCTACAATAGAACTAGATGTCTTATTACTATTGATTATTTTGATTAATCCTTCTACTCCAGTTTCAAAAGCTACTCCTGAACGAGTACCTAGCGTTTGTGCTAATTCTTTTTGTCTAATTGAATTCCAAAAACAATCTTCCATAGTTTTATCATTAAAACCTGTTGTGATATCTAATATTCTATAATTATGTTCAATTGACATATATGTAGTTAATGCAACTAATGATAGTGTCTGCGCTGTCTCTTTTTTTTCATTACTCCAAAATGCAATTACTGACATGGATTACACTCCTCTTTCTACTCTTTTGAATACTTTACGTAATTCATTGTATTGGTCTTTTCCATCTAGTTGTAAAATTTGATAAGCCATATACATAAGTTGTTCTTTATATTGGCTAGATAAGCCTTCTAATTTAATTTTAGATACTCTCTGATTCATATACATAGCCGTTTGATCTCCTACTTCAAAAGGGAAAAATACTATTTCTGGTTCCCATTCTATTTTACTTCCCATTATTAGATAATTTAAATATTCATCATCTTTTTTATTTAAGTGTTGTGTAAATAAAACTTTTGTTGCTTTAATTGGGTTTGCTAAAACTTGCAGAGCTTCTACTCCTTTTCTAATGGAATATATATCAAAAGAAGTTACAAAATAATTTTTATCAAATTGCTCTATTCCAAAATCTAATACTCCTTCTTGATTATCAGTATCTACAAAAATATAGTCATAATTAATTGGTGCACTAACTGGTAATCCTAGTCCTTTTTTTACTTCTTCAAAATTATTGTATCCAATAGCAATATCAACACCTTCAAAATTAGTTACATATGCTGCTTCTTCTTTAATTGCTGGTACAATGTATCTACTTCTTTGTAAAATAGTAGCATCTACTAGTAGAACACTATTATTCATTTCTACTAGTATCTTTGCTAGGTAGAGTACTAAATCTGTTTTATCATAGCCACCTATAAAACTAATTTTCTTCATTTTTGCCTCCGGTTTTCCACAATTTGCTTACTTTATGTGGATAATTTTACTCAGCACCGAGTGATTCTAGATATTGTTGTCTTTCTTCTAATGCTTTATTAATTTCTTCTTGTACCCCTTCTTCAATATTTGATGTAGAATCTTCTGCATAAATATTTAAAGAATTATTGATTGAATTTCTATTATTAACTGTTGATTGATATCTCGCAAGTAATTCATTTTTTGCATTTTGCACAATATTAGGATCCGCATACATCAAATTCATAACAGCTTGACTTGGCACATATGTTGATGTTGCCGCAGTTTGCATTCCTGCTTCTGCATACCTTGTTGCATATAGTACAGAACCCTTCATAATATATGCTTCTACAATAGCATTGCTCATAGCTAAAATATCTGCCTCTGACATTTTTATCCATATTGAATTTAAAGAATCAACCCCAGAAATAATAGGAAGTTCTACTTTCTTTTTAGAAACTACAATATAATCTTCCCCACTTGGTAGTCTTAAACGAATATCTATATATTCTCCATTTTGCAATTGTGTTGGCAATTGTATCATATTATATTCTTGAATTCTTTGGTCTGCTTGAATAGTATCATCTGTATTTTGTACCATATCAGATGTTAAAATTGTTCCAGAATTAATATTAATTTTAGCAACTGTTGATATACTTCCTTCTATTATATTTCCTTCTTCATCTATATTATTATTAATGATATCATCTAATGTTATTGCATTTGCTGGAATAATTGATGATGGTACATCTACCTGAGTTAGCATATCTGATGTAATAACATCTCCTGATACTACATCTTGTCCTAATATATATATTTTCTTTAAACTTGCTGCTTCCTCTTCTTCTGCTTTTTTCATGTTTACTAATTGTACTGCTAAAAAAGCTATAATACTACCTGTGATTAGTAATGTTACTACTACTCCTATAATTAAATACATATTTGCCTTTTTTTGCATTGGATTCATTGCCATATTCCTATTCCTCCTCTTATATACGTTACTTATTCTATTTTACACCAAAAACTTCGCAAAAACAACATTTTTTGCGAAGTGTAACATAAATATATTTTTTTTGTAACATAATTGTAATATTCCTATTTTAATAGTTTCTTCTGTAGCAGTTACTGCAATTATTACATGAATTGTTATTTACTTGTTGTACCGAAGATGAAGATATTGTTTGTACCTGATTATTTCTTCTTAAAAATATTTCCGTAACGCATGCTGCTAAGTAACTAAGTATTGTATACACAATTGTAGCCACTAAAAAAATACTACTAAATATAGCAAAGGTAACAATTAAATATATAGCAAAGGTAGTTATTGCTACTAATATCGGACATCTTAATATTTTTTCTCCTACTATGGATAATAAAATAGTTGCAATTGGTAATGCAAAGAAAAATAATAAAAAATTCATATGACTTCTTTCCCTTTCTTTTCGTAACTTTGTTATATCATATGAATTTTTCCTATTTATTGTTCATATTCTACATGGTATAAATATAATCCTTGTGGTGGCAAAGTTTTTCCTGCTTGTTTTCTATCTCCTTGTTTAATAATTTCTGGAATCTCTTCAGGAGCTATTTTCCCTAATCCTACTTCTAGTAAAGTACCTGCAATAATACGTACCATATTATATAAAAATCCATTGCCTGTAAGTTTAATAATAATCCTTCCTTCTTTTTGTATAATATCTGCTTCATAAATTGTTCTTACACTTGTTTTACTGCTTGTCCCGCTTGCCTTAAATGCTTTAAAATCATGTTCCCCTACAAAATAAGAAACTGCTTGTTTCATTTTTTCTACATCTAGAGGAAGGGGAAAAAAATATTCTAAATTTCTAAAAATTGCACTTCCTTGTTTTGTATTATTTATGACATAACAATAAGTTTTCCTTTTGCAATTATATCTGGCATGAAATCTTTCATCTACTTCTTCTGCATTTTGCACTCGAATACTCTTTTTTAACTTTGAATTAATAGCTACTGGAAACTTTTCTATAGGAATATTACTATTTATTTTAAAATTAGCAATTTGATGGAAAGCATGAACTCCTGCATCAGTTCTTCCTGAAGCAATCAGTTCTACTTGTTCTCCTGTTACTAAAAAAATAGCTCTTTCTATTTCACCTTGAATGTTTAATTTGTTTGGTTGCTTCTGCCATCCATTAAAATCTTTTCCATCATATTCTATGGTTAATTTGATATTTCTCATTGTTCTCCTTCTAAAATACAGCCCACATGACTGTTACCATGTGGGTTATTTATTTTTTAATTTAGCTTTTAATCGATTAATTCTACTAGTTCTCACTGTTACATCTTCCCCAAATCGATTCGTTACAATATGTTTTATCAATATTTTTCTTAAAGCATCCTCTCTAACATCTGCAATTAATGTTCCATCTTTTGCAATAGAAACTTTTCCCGTTTCTTCTGACACTACTACTGCAATAGCATCTGTTTCTTTTGATATTCCTATAGCTGCTCTATGCCTTGTTCCTAAATTTTTTGCAATATCTTTATCATCGGCTAATGGCAAAATGCATGCTGCTGCCTGAATTTTATTATCTACTATGATAACAGCTCCATCATGAAGTGGTGTTTTAGGTACAAAAAGGTTCACTAATAATTGTGGAGATATTTCTGAATTCATTTCTACCCCTGTATCGGCAATGTCTTTGATTTTTATTTCTCTTTCTATTACAATCAAAGCTCCTGTTTTTGCTTTTGCCAATTCTTCCACAGCAATAACAATTTTATATACACTTTCTTTTGTTTTTGTAATAATATCTTTATCTATTCCAAAAAATTTTGTAAATTTATTTGTTCCTAACTGCTCCAACCCTCTTCTAAGTTCTGGTTGAAATATAACAATAATAGCAATTACACCATATGTCATAACAGAAGTTAAAATAAAGTGTAATATATCCAGTTTAAACCAACCACTTAAAATTGTTAATATCAATAGTAAGGCTATACCTTTTATTAATTGCCACACTCTAGAATTTTTAATTAATTTAATAAACTTATATACTAAAAATATAACAATTGTTAAATCTAATACTAAGCATATAATTCGTATGGGATTATTGATTAATTCTTGTATATAATTCATAACATTTATTTGCCAGAATTCACTAAAAATATTTGTAAAATCATTACTCATTTTTTGAACCTCTTTTTTATTTTAAATCATTTGTAATACATAATAAATTAATGTTCCTGCCACACCTAATAGCATTAATACTACAAGTAAAAGAGCCATTACTTTTCCTGCAATTTTACCTGCAACCTTTTTTGCATCTATTTTTTTCTTTGCCATTTGTTTTCCTCCTTATTTTTCATTCCTTTATAGTGTAACATAATACTTGTCTATTTTCAATATTTTTTTGTTTTTTATTGACAACTTTATTCAAAAATGTTATGATAATAATTGCTTTTGGCCCCTTGGTCAAGCGGTTAAGACGCAGCCCTCTCAAGGCTGAATCATGGGTTCGATTCCCGTAGG
>CALWZX010000018.1 GCA_944386125.1 uncultured Clostridia bacterium
CAGTTAATGAAGAATATATGAAACAGGGTAAATTAACAGTAGAAAAATTAGGAAGAGGAATGACTTGGTTTGATACAGGAACACATGATGCTTTACTAGAAACAGCAAGTTTTGTACAGACCATAGAAAAAAGACAAGGTATGCAAGTATGTTGTCCAGAAGAAATTGCCTACAAAAAAGGTTGGATTTCTAAAGAACAATTATTAGAACTATCTAAAAAGTATATGAAAACAGAATATGGAGTATATTTACAAGACTTAGCAGAAGATAGATTTACAGAAGAATAAGAAAGGAAGTAGAAATTATGGGAAAATTTGAAAAACAAGAAACCGGAATTGAAGGATTATATGTATTAAAACCAACAGTTTTTGAAGATAATAGAGGTTTTTTCATGGAATCTTATAACAAAAAAGACTTTGAAGAAATAGGAATTCCTAATGAATTTGTACAAGATAATCATTCAAAATCTAGCAAAGGAGTATTAAGAGGTTTACATTTTCAAAAACAATATCCACAATCTAAACTAGTAAGAGTAATAAAAGGAGAAGTATATGATGTAGCAGTAGACCTAAGAAAAAATTCTCAAACATATGGAAAATATTATGGGGTAATTCTTTCAGAGGAAAATAAATTGCAATTCTTCATTCCTAAAGGATTTGCCCATGGATTTTTAGTACTATCAGATGAAGCGGAATTTGTTTATAAATGTGATGATTTTTATCATCCAGGGGATGAAGGTGGTCTTATTTGGAATGATAAAACCATTCATATAAATTGGCCTTTAGAAAAAGTAGGAGGAGAGCAGCATTTAATACAATCTGAAAAAGATACAAAATGGCCATCATTTGAAAAATAAAGGAGAAAGTTATGAAAAATATAGTAGTTACAGGTGCAGCAGGTTTTATAGGTGCTAATTTTGCAGAATATTTTGTCAAAAAGCATCCAGAATATCACATAATTGTAGTAGATAAATTAACCTATGCAGGGAAAAAAGAAAATTTAAGAAATGTAATAAATCAAATTGATTTTGAACAAGCAGATATTTGTGATTTTGATAAGATGACAGAAATATTTGATAAATACAATGTAGAAGGAGTAATCCATTTTGCAGCAGAATCTCATGTAGATAATAGCATTAAAACACCATTTATATTTACACAGACAAATGTATTAGGAACCCATACTTTGCTAGAAGTAGCAAAAAGAAAATGGGGAGAAGGAAGTCCTAATAAATTTATGCATATTTCTACAGATGAAGTATATGGGGCTTTAGGAGAAGAAGGATATTTTACAGAGACCTCTCCCATCAATCCAAGTAGTCCTTATTCTGCATCAAAAGCAAGCTCAGATTTACTTGTAAAGGCATACCATGAAACATTTAAAATGAATGTCAATATTACTAACTGTTCTAACAATTATGGTCCATACCAGCATCATGAAAAATTAATTCCACATATGATTAAACTAGCATTAAATAACGAAAAATTACCAGTGTATGGAACAGGGAAAAATATTCGCGATTGGTTATATGTAGAAGATCATTGTGAAGCGATTGACTTAGTTTTTCATAAAGGAAGAAATGGAGAAAGATATAACATAGGAGGACATAACGAAAAAAGAAATATTGAAATTGTAAAGCTAATTTTACAGAGATTAGGAAAGCCTGAAAGTTTAATTACTTACGTAGAAGATAGAAAAGGACATGATTATCGTTATGCAATCGATCCTACTAAAATTAGTACAGAACTTGGCTGGCTTCCTAAAACAAAATTTGAAGAGGGAATAGTCAAAACAATTGACTGGTATCTAGCCAATCCAGAATGGTTAAAATAAAGAATAGAAGGTGCAAAAAATGAAGAAAATAACAATTATTATACCAGCATATAACGAAGAAGAAGCATTACCATATTTATATGAACGTTTAGAAAAACTAATGAAAGAAATACAAAACTATGAATTCGAAGTACTATTTGTAGATGATGGAAGCAAAGATAAAACGTTAGAAATTATAAAAGAGATGAGAGAGTATGATAAACGTATTAATTATGTTACTTTCTCAAGAAACTTTGGAAAAGAAATCGCTATGCTTGCCGGTTTAGACTATGCAACAGGAGATGCAGTAATCTTCATGGATGCAGATTTGCAAGATCCACCAGAATTAATTCCAGAATTAATTCAATATTGGGAACAAGGCTATGATGATGTATATGCCAAAAGAAGTAGTAGAAAAGGAGAAACATGGCTTAAAAAATTTACTTCTAAAATGTACTATAAAGTATTACAAAGTCTAACCAGAATAGAAATACAAAAAGATACAGGGGATTTTCGTTTATTAGATAAAAGATGTGTGAATGCCTTACGAAAATTACGTGAATCCCAAAGATGTTCTAAAAGTATGTTTAGCTGGATAGGATACAAGAAAAAAGAAGTAATGTATGAAAGAGATCCACGCATTGCCGGAAAAACAAAGTGGAATTATAAAAAATTAATAGATTTAGCCATTGATGGAATTACATCTTTTACTACTTCTCCACTTAGAATTTCTACATATTTAGCAATACCAACATTCTTAGTATTATTCATATATTTTATATATGTTATTGTCAAATGCATTACACAAAATGTTGCTATACAAGCATTTCAAGCTACAATCTTATTAATTTTATTTTTCTCTGGAATACAAATATTATTATTTGGAATTGTGGGAGAATATTTAGGTCGCATCTTTAATGAAACCAAAAATAGACCACTTTATTTTGTAGATGAATATAATGGCAAAAAAGAAATGAATGAATAAGAAGGGGTTTTTCAATGAATTTTGAAGAAGAAAGAATAATCAGTCCAGAACTAGAAGATGTTCAAGAAGAACGAATAGAAAACACATTACGACCAAAAACCTTAGAAGAATATATTGGTCAAAATAAAGTAAAGGAAAATATGAAAATTTACATAGAGGCTGCCAAAAAAAGAGGGGAGCCTCTTGACCATGTTTTATTATATGGACCGCCAGGATTAGGAAAAACAACACTTGCTAATATTATTTCTAATGAAATGAATTCCAACATCAAAATTACATCAGGGCCAGCAATAGAAAAGCCGGGCGACTTAGCAGCAATATTAACTAACTTATCAGCTTTTGATGTATTATTTATAGATGAAATTCATCGTTTAAATAAAAGTGTAGAAGAAATTTTATATCCTGCATTAGAAGACTATACTTTAGATATTATTATAGGAAAAGGACCAAGTGCTAGGTCAATTCGACTAGATTTGCCAAAATTTACTTTAATAGGAGCTACAACCAAAGCAGGCTCTTTAGCAACACCATTAAGAGATAGATTTGGCATTGTGCATCGCTTAGAGTTATATGAGCCAGCAGATTTAGCTACCATTGTTAAAAGATCAGCTCGTATTTTAGAAATAGAAATAGACGAAAAATCTGCTTTGGAAATAGCTAGACGTTCACGAGGAACACCAAGAATTGCTAATAGATTATTAAAAAGAGTAAGAGACTATGCATCAGTTTTAGGAGATGGAAATATAGATTTAAAAATAACGAAATTAGCCTTAAATCATTTAGAAATAGATGAAATGGGATTAGATGAAATAGACAGAAAATTATTAGAAACCATGATAGTAAAATATCAAGGAAAACCTGTAGGAATAGAGACATTAGCTACTACGGTAGGAGAAGAAATAGATACCATAGAAGATGTATATGAACCCTATTTAATACAAATTGGTTTTATTGCAAGAACACCAAGAGGCAGAATACCTTTGCCAGAAGCATATAGTCATATGGGATTTCCTTTTACAGAAAAATAACACGAAAGAAAGGAAAATAAAACATGAGTACTTGGATAAAAAATAACACTCTTAAAATTTTATATGGAATAGTTGCTTTAGTAATAGCAATTCCTTTTATACAATATATTGTAGAACATAAAACAATTTTTAACTATATCTATGTCAATAGCTTTACAGCTTCAAAATATGGACAAGAGCATACTCTAATCAATACCATACTATATGTATCCTGTTTTGCTGTGTTATTTTTACTATATTTTGCTATCATAAAAAATAGAAAAAAACTATTTAAAAATATAAAACAAATTCTAATATTTGTTGGTATTATGAGTATCATTTTTGCATGTATTATTCCGGTTACCAGTTTAGATGTGTATTCATACATTGGAACAGGTTGGATAGATGCACATTATCAGGAAAATCCCTATTATACATCAGTTAATGATATAAGAGAACAAATAGAACCAGAACATTATGATAAAATGCTTTTAAAAGTAGCAGCTTGTTGGATGGATGAACCTGTAGTATATGGACCTGTTTGGGCTTTTTTATGTAAAATATTAACTTCTTTTTCTGGAGGAAGTATAGACATAGCTTTATTGATTTTTAAAATAGCAGCCATATTAGCTGTTATTGCTTGTACATGGTTAATATATCAAATAACCAATAAAAAGATTTTTGCTATATTATTTGGTTTAAATCCACTCGTTCTATTTGAAGCAATTGCTAATGTACATAATGATATATTTTTTATCTTCTTTATATTATTAGGAATTTATTTTGCAATTAAAAGTAAAAAATTATGGCTTGCTATAATATTTTTAGCAATAGCAACCGGAATCAAATATATGAGTGTTATTCTTATTCCATTTATAGTACTATATGCATTAAGAAATGAACCATTAAAAACAAAATTAGTAAAAATATTTGCATATGCTTTAGAATTCATAATAGTTATCACAGCATGTTATGCAATATATATGCAAGACTTTCAAGTACTTTCTGGAATTTTAGTACAACAAGATAAATACGAACGCTCTATCTTTTTATTATTATATACAATGATAGGAAATGAGCAAGTGATAGACATATTAAAAGCTATCACTTTAGGAATTTTTGCATTAATATATATAATTGTTATAGGAAAGCTCATTTTGGGAAAGTCCCAACAAAAGATTACATTTAAGAAATTCATGGAAAAACAGCAATTATTTTTATGGGCATTTTTATTTATATTAATAACCAACTTTAATGCATGGTATCTATTATGGCTATTTCCAACCATTATGTGGCAAAAGCCAGAAAATATAAGATTAATACTATGTTTTACTATAGGGGGAATTATGGCATATAGTATTACCTATTTTACACAAATAGATAGCAGACCAATGGGAATTCCCTTTTTCTTTATCATGCTAGTGGTAACAGCATGTACTTATGGTATATGGTGGGGAATGAGAAAGAAAAAAATAGCTATTACATAAAGAAAGGAAAAAATATGAAATTATTATTACATACTTGCTGTGCACCATGTAGTGTGTACTGTATAGATTCACTAAGAGAAGAAAAAATAGAACCTACGGTATTTTGGTATAATCCGAATATTCATCCTTATCAAGAATATAAAGCAAGAAGAGATTGTTTAAAAGAATATACAAAAAGCATTGGAGTAGAAGCCATCTTCGAAGAAGACTATGGCTTAGATAACTTTTGCAAAGCAGTAGTACATGATTTAGAAAATAGATGTACTACCTATTGTTATCCAGTAAGATTAGCTAAAACTATGCAATATGCTAAGGAACATGGATTTGATACGGTAAGTACCACACTTTTAGTAAGTCCTTATCAAAAACATGATGATATAAGAAAAATAGGGGAAGATTTAGCTAAAAAGTATGGAGTTTCCTTTTTATATAGAGATTTCCGCATAGGCTTTAGAGAAGGACAAAATAAAGCAAGAGAATTGGGATTATATATGCAAAAATATTGTGGATGTATTTTTTCAGAGGAAGATAGGTATAGTAAGCAGATTGAGAAGGATAAGGAAGCAATTATCCATAATATCAAAAAATAAGAGAAAGCAGGTAATATTACATTAGAAGAAAATGCAACTATCCGAAATTTTGAGATAGTTCAAAAAGAAGAAAATAGAAAAATATAACAAATTAAATAAACTAAGATGTAAAGGAAAATCAAATGAAAGAAGTATTAGTTTTATTTTCAGGTGGAAAAGACTCTTTTTTATCTACTTTAATAGCTTTAGAAAAAGAATGTAAAGTTCATACAGTTACATTTCAAAATGGATTAGAATTAAAGTTAAAAAATGTACTGATAGGAGCAAAGAGAATTCAAAAAAAATATGGAAAAGATAGAATCAATATAATAGGAATCAAAAATATTGAAGCTATATGGAGAGAATTAATATGTGAATTTTATAATTGGGATATACAAAGTATACTGAATCGTTTTGGAAAAATGACAATATCACAATATAATTGTTTATCCTGCAGATTAGCCATGTACATTGCTTCTATTATTATTTGTAAAACAAACCATATAGAATGTGTGATAGATGGAGCAAGAAAGAGTCAACTATTTGCAATAGAACAACCAAAAATGATTCAAAAATTTAAGCAATTATTTCAAGAAAATAATTTAACCATTGAATATCCATTATTATATAAAGATAATGATTTTCAAATAAAAAATGAAATATTAGCAAGAGGTTTTATACCTAAAATGAATGAAGCACAATGCTTATTAGGTATGCCAATTGCAAAAGATGGTGTGAGCCAAGAGATATTAGAAGGAATGATAAATGTATATGATAAATATTTATATGCTAAAACAAAACAATTGATAAACCAATATAAAAATATCACTTTTGAAGGAGAATATTTGTAATGGATAATAGAAGTGACAAGTTTGTTTTTGTTCCTTTTTGCTTAATGGCACAAGCATATCAAGCACAAGATATTGTAAAATATGAATGGAAAAGTGCAATAATGCCTTTTATGCAAGTATTATTAGAAAATCATATCAATATTATCCAAATGCCATGTGCAGAAGTAGAGTTCCAAAACGAGTTAATTAGAAAACCAAAAGGAATTAGTAAATATGATACAATAGAATTTAATAATCATTGTGAAAAATTAGCAAATCAAGTAGCTTGCCAAGTTGATTTAATACTAAAGTCAAATTATAAGGTTATTGCTATATTGGGAATAGAACAATCACCGTCATGTTGTGTGAATTATATATATACCAATCAAGGAATGCAGAAAAGAAAGGGAATATTTATACAAAAATTATATGATAAAATAAAATCATATCATATCCCTATAATTGGCATTAATAGAAAATATATAAAAAAATCATTAGAAGAATTAAAAGAAATTGTAGGTAGTGAAAACTAAAAATAATGTATAGGAGTTACAAATGCAAGAAAGTAAAATAAGAGAAAAATATCAAAGAGATGATGAACAAGACTTAAGAGGAACTAATGTTGGAGCAATGGATAGATTTATAGAAATGCTAAAATTACATGAAAACAATGATGATTCTAGAATAAGAAATATTGTAGAAAATATTATGTGTATAGATAAAGTAGCACCTAATTTTACTATATTTGAAGGTGAAAAATGTTATTTTATGCATAATTTTAAAGCATATCAGATTTCTAGAGATACAAATATGCTTGTTGCTACTCACGAATTTGGACATGCTATATTATCGATTATGAATCAAACAACAGTACCTGAAAACTATGACAAAATCATTGAAGAAGCAAAAACACATGCACTTAATCCAGAAAATAAAGAGAATTTTAAACAATATATACAGTATCTTTGTGGAAAGACAGATGAAAAGGAACAAAGAACAGAGGCTGAAAAAGGACCTGTATCAGACATAATCAGTTCTATATTTCAATTGCCAGGATTAAGAGTTGGAACTTATGATAATGTTTGCTATTTTCCATCTAGTCACAGTAGAGACTATTATTATGATAAAGAACATAACAAACCCAATACAGAACGTATATTTGATGAAGATTTTGCTAATTATTATTCTTTAAAAGTCAATCAGTGTACAAAAGAAATAGAAATTATTAGAAATCTATTTGGAGATGAATTGATACAAACAATGGAGAAAGAATTAGATAAAATCTCTGAAAAAATATTACAAATACAAAAATTAGATAAAGAAGAAGTAGTAACCCCTATAGAACAAATAAAAAAAGCCATTATTTTTACTAGGCAAAGTGAAATAGAAACTATAGAAATAGCACAAAAAAAGGAAAAAGCAAAAGAAGAGAAAGAAGGAAGAAGTATATGAATGAAATTTCAGTACAATCTGCTACACAATTAAATAAAATATTATCTTTTTTAACACAAGAGCATAAGCAAAAAATTCCGGCAGATATGATACATATACTAGAAAAGAAGGCAGATACACAGATAGATACGAAAATAAATAAAATAAGTGATATAGATGAAGAAAATATCTTACCTGAAACAAGAAAGTATTTAGCCTATATATTTTTAAACTACCTAGCAACCGAAGAAGAAAAGAAAGAATATAGCATTATTCTAAAAAATAATGAACGACAATATCAAAACTATTTAAAGAAGAAATTTAATCCAGAAAATATATTTGGCAGTAAACAAAAAAATATAAAAAATGAAAACATTGAAGAAAAACAGAATTTGCCAGTAGTAAGTAAAAAGAACATATTTCAATGGATTTGGGAAAAATTAAAAAGAATAGGAAGAAAAAAGATATGATACAAATTATATTTAATAAAAAGCAACATCAAGCAGAGGCATATGATGATGATAAAAAAATAGGAGAATGCTGTTTTATAGAATCAGAAGAAACATGGAATATTGTGCATACGGGAGTTAGCAAAGAGTATCAAGGACAGGGCATTGCAAGAAAACTAGTAGAAAATGTTATAGAAAATGCCAAAAAATATCATAAAAATATTGTAGCAGAATGTTCTTATGCAAAAAGAATAATAGGCAAATAGATGGGAGAATACAAAGTGGAAAATCAAGTTACATATAAAGAAGTAGATCATTTTTTCTCAGAAATGTTAGGAAAACCGGATATCATTTATCAAGAAACTGACTATACATTAAAAGATACTAAAGGAAGAGGCATGTTATATTATCCAAAATGTATAGGAAATTTAATTCATACAGATGCTGTAAAAAGATTAGCAAGAATATTACAAACAGGAGCTATTATATATCAATTCCCTAATATGTACCATACCAGACTAGAACATTCTAAGGGAACATATTATAGAACGTTAGAATTATTATTAAAACTGTATTCACAAGAAGATATAAAAGAATTTATCCATAAAAATCATTATCAAAAATATATGATAGCAGAATTAGTAAGAGCATTATTGCATGATGTAGGACATGCACCATTTTCACATACTATGGAGACAGTATGTAATTTACCTAAAGGATTTCATGAGGACATAGGAATGAGATTAATCAAAGAAGATCAACAATTAAGAGAAGCTTTAGAAAAAATATATCCTAATTTGGCAGAGAGCATAGAAGAAGTAGATAAACGAAATTTTTTGGGATTAAATCGATTATTTGAAGGACAGATTGATGTAGATAGGGGAGATTTTTTACCTAGAGATAGTTTTTTTGCCAATGTTGATGTAGAAAAAAATTCAAAAATTGTATCAGAACTATTTAACCATGTATCATTAGGAAAAATAACAGATGCCAATGGAAAAACAAACATTGTTCCTATTTTTGATGCAAACCAAATACAAAATATAGAAACTTTTTTAGAAAATAGATTTCAGAACTACAAAAACATTTATTACAACCCAAAGGCTGATAGCTATGAATTTATATTTAAAGCTTTTGCTAATAGATTGGTAAATGGAAAAGAAGAATATAAGTTGAAAAAATTTTTAGCACATAATATAAATAAAACACCAGAAGAGGTAGATTTGCAAGAATATGTTAGCTATGATGATGTTGAATTTATGAAGGGAATGATAGAAGTTTCAGAACAAACGAAAGATCCTATATTACAAAAACTAGCATTATTATCATTACCATCACAAGAAACTGTAGAAAATATATTTTATGGACTTATGATATCCAGTGAGCAAGTTGACGAAGAAGGTAATCGAAAAAATACAGGAGAATCAGATGAAATTTTTATACAAAAACTAATAGCAATGAAAGAAAAAAAGAATTTATATCAAGAATATGTTACTATATTAAATAGTAGTCATACAGAAGATATAAGTATAGTAAAGGAAAAATTAAAACAACAATTACAAATTTCAGATGAAGAATTAGAAAAAATAGGAATTATTTCTTGGCAGAAAAAAGTTGCATCTTATAAACAAAAACCAGGAGAAGAAATTTATATAAAAGATGAAGAGGGAAAAGTATACGAATATACAGATTACCCAAAAAGAAAATCATCCATACAAGAAGAAACAGTAGCAGCATTATTTATACTAACTCCTTTATTGGAGGCTAACGGCTACAGTAACCAACAAATCGAGCAAATACGAGCAATAGTGGAAGAATATAATAGGCATTTACTAGAAGAAGAAAGAGAATAAATTCATATACAAATTATTGAATAGATGAATAAAAAAGTAGATAATTTGAAAAAAATATGATATAGTGGTAACGATAAAATCAAAAAGAAAAGGAAAGAAATATGAGTAAATTATTATTAATAGACGGAAATAGTATTATGAATAGAGCCTTTTATGGCATAATGGGTTCAAAAATGCTTACTACCACAGATGGTACATATACCAATGCCATTTATGGCTTTTTAGCCATATTATTTAAAGTAACAGAGGAATTTAAACCAGAATATATGGCAGTAACCTTTGACTTAAAAGGAAAAACAAAAAGACATGAAATGTATGAAAAATATAAGGCAAATCGAAAAGGAATGCCAGAAGAATTGCGTCAACAAATGCCGATTATTAAAGAAATATTAAAAGCTATGAATATTGCCATTATTGAAAAAGAAGGATATGAAGGTGATGACATTATAGGGACTATATCTAAAATGGCAGAAAAGCAAGGGTTAGAAGTTATTATTCTATCAGGAGATAGAGATACCTTTCAACTTGCTTCAGACAAAATCACCATTCATATACCTCGTACAAAAATGGGAAAAACAGAAGTAGATGATTTTGATAAAGCAAAAGTAATGGAAACTTATGGAATAGAACCACATAAATTAATAGAAGTAAAAGGATTAATGGGAGATACATCAGATAACATCCCCGGTGTACCAGGAGTTGGAGAAAAAACGGCTCTCGCATTAATTCAAGAATATGACTCTATAGAAAATATGTATCATCTATTAGAAAAAGAAGAAGCACCAACCATCAAAGGCAAAACAAGAGAAAAGTTATTAGAAAATAAAGAGTTAGCTTTTTTATCAAAGCAATTAGGCACTATCAATACACGGAGTTCCTTTACAAGATGAGTTACCCAATGAAAACTTAGAAATATTGCAAGTAAAGCCATGGGATAATGAAAAAGTTTTACAAAAATTTCAAGAACTAAAATTTAATCGATATATTGAGCGTTTTCATTTGAGAGAAAATGTGTCAAATCATACAACAGAATCTTCAAAAGTAAATATAGAAATAGAAGAAGAACCAGAAAAATATCAGGAAAAACTAATAGAACAAATTAAACAAAATCAAAAAATGTATTTCTATATACAAACACAAGAAGATGCAGAAAGTATTATTCATAAAAAAATAAAAAAAATATGGATATGGCAAGAAAACAAAGTATATTCTTATGAAACAATAGAAAACTTACAACACATTTTACAAGACAGAAATATTAAAAAAATTAGTTATCACATCAGTGAAAGTTATATCCTTTTCAAAGAAAGAGGAATTACATTACAAGGCATATATTTAGACGAAAAAGTAGCTGCATATTTACTAAACCCAACTAGTGGCAAATATGAAATTACAGATATAGCAGAACAATATTTAGGAGACAATTTAGAAGACTATATGGAATCACAACAAAAAGAAGAACATAATGCACAACTTACACTGTTTACGCAAGAAGAAGAAAAAGAGCAAGAAGAAGCAAATAAAAAGAAATATGCTTTTATAGTCAATAGCATAGCCAAACTAGAAAGTGTTTTAACAAGCAAAATAGAAGAAGTAGAAGAAAAAGATTTATTACAAAATATAGAAACACCACTCATAGCAGTACTAGCACAAATGCAATACAATGGAATGTATGTAGATAAGCAAGAATTAACAGAGTTTGGAAATCAATTAAAAGAAGGATTAGAAAAATTAACAAAAGAAATCTACAATTTAGCAGGAGAAGAATTTAATATTAAATCTACACAACAGTTAGGGCAAATATTATTTGAAAAATTAAATCTAACTACTTCCAAAAAAAGAAAAACAGGTTATGCAACAGATGTAGATGCATTAGAAAAAATTCGAAATGAACATCCTATTGTAGAAAAAATATTAGAATATAGAAGTTTAACCAAATTGAATTCTACGTATGTAGAAGGATTAATTCCCTATATTCATCCAAAAACAGGACGTATTCATTCATACTTTCACCAAACAGTTACAGCAACAGGAAGAATTAGCTCATCAGATCCCAATTTGCAAAACATTCCTACAAGAATAGAATTTGGAAAAAGGCTAAGAAAAGTATTTAAACCAAAAGAAGGCTATATTTACATTGATGCAGATTACTCACAAATCGAATTAAGGGTACTTGCTCATATGTCACAAGATGCACATATGCTAAAAGCATTTAGAGAAGGAGAAGATATTCACGCTCAAGCAGCATCTAAAGTTTTAGGTATTCCTATAAAAGAAGTTACGAAAGAACAAAGATCAAGAGCAAAAGCAGTCAACTTTGGTATTGTATATGGAATTAGCGACTACGGCTTGTCAGAGCAAATAGGAACATCAGTTAAAGAGGCAAAACAATATATTGCACAATACTTAAAAAAATATGCAGGTATAAAAAAATATATGGATAATGTAGTAGCAGAAGCAAAAGAAAAAGGCTATGTAGAAACCATTTTTCATCGTAAAAGATATATTCCTGAATTACAATCTAGTAATTATATGGTTCGCCAATTTGGAACAAGAGCAGCCATGAATATGCCTATACAAGGAACAGCAGCAGACATTATGAAAATAGCAATGCAATCAGTACAACAACAACTACAAGAACAGCAAATAGATGCAAAACTTGTTCTACAAGTGCATGATGAATTGATTTTAGAAGCCAAAATAGAACAAAAAGAAGAAGCAAAACAAATACTCAAAAATTGCATGGAAAATGCTATTGAGTTAACCGTTCCTTTAGAAGTAGAAGTATCAGAAGCAAGCAATTGGTATGAAGCAAAATAAAAATTTCTAAAGAAAAAGGAGAGAAACAAAGCGTGTTAAAGAAAAATAAAAAAATGATAATAATTATAATTATGATTCTTATCATAGTCATTCTACTATTGGGAGTATGGAGAGTACAAGATATTGTACTTAAGAAAATTTATCGTACAGATTACGCAGAATTTGTTATTCCTAATGCAGAAAAAAATGGATTAGACCCGTATTTTGTATTTGCCATAATAAAAGCAGAAAGTAATTTTAAAGCAGGAGATACATCTACTAGTGGAGCAATTGGTCTTATGCAATTATTACCAGAAACAGCTATAGAAGAAGGAAAGAACATAGGCGAAGATATTATAGTAAAACAACAATTATATGATGCAGAAACCAATATAAAAATAGGAACAAGCTATTATGCCAAATTACAAGAAAAATACAAAAACGAATTAGTAGCATTAGCAGCATATAATGCAGGAATGGGAAGAGTAGATGAATGGATTAGCCAAGGCATTATTAAGCCAGATGGTTCAGATATAGAAAATATTCCCTATAAAGAAACATTAAATTATGTTCGTAAAATAGAAAGGGATTATGAAATTTATCAAAGTTTATATGAATAAGGAGGAAAAAATATGTCAGTATTAGTAACAGGAGGAGCAGGCTTTATAGGAAGTCATACGGTTGTAGAATTATTAAACGCAGGAGAAAAAGTGATAATCATAGATAATTTCTATAACAGTAAGCCAAGCGTTTTAGAAGCAATTAAAACCATTACAGGGAAAGATTTTACATTTTACGAAATAGATTATTTAGATAGAAAAGCTTTAGAAAGAGTATTTGAAGAAAATCCAGATATAGATTCTGTTATTAACTTTGCAGGGTATAAAGCAGTAGGAGAATCAGTAAAAAAGCCAATAGAATATTATACCAATAATATATCAGGTGCCTTGGTATTATTAGATACCATGAGAAAATATCATGTAAAGAAATTTGTATTTAGTTCTTCTGCAACTGTATATGGAGAACCCGAAAGAATACCTTTAACAGAAGATTGTAAAACAGGAGGAACAACCAATCCTTATGGAACAACAAAACTATTTATTGAACAAATATTAAAAGATATTTATGCTTCAGACAATAGTTGGGATATTGCTATATTAAGATATTTTAATCCTGTTGGAGCACATGAAAGTGGATTAATAGGGGAAGAACCACAAGGCATTCCTAATAACTTAATGCCATATATAGCAAGAGTAGCAGCAGGAACATTACATGAATTATCTGTTTTTGGTAATGACTATGACACTAAGGATGGAACAGGTGTAAGAGACTATATTCATGTTGTAGACTTAGCAAAAGGACATTTGAAAGCGATTGAAAAATTAAATAAAGAAAAATCAGGGTTATATATATATAATTTAGGAACTGGTGTAGGTTATAGTGTATTAGATATGGTAAAAGCTTTTGAAAAAGCAACAGGAAAGAAAGTACCATATAAAATTGCACCAAGAAGAGAAGGAGATATTGCTACTTGCTATTCCGACCCTAAAAAAGCAAAAGAAGAATTAGGATGGGAAGCTACTAAAACATTAGAAGATATGTGTAAAGATTCTTGGCATTATATAGAAAAACATATGCAGTAAGTAGATAAAAAAGTTGTCTAAAAAAGGAAAATAAAAAAGGCAACTTTTTTTATTATTTTGTAGAAAAATGATAAAAATAAAACATAAACATAATATTTAGACAAATAATGACAAAGTTTGCATAATGAAAACATATGATGTAAATGTGGATAAGTTGTATTGGGAAAAGCTTGGTATAAAGTTATCAACAGAGTTATCCACATTATCCACATATTGTGGATAAAATAAAAAAATAAAAAATAAGTTACATAAAAACAAAAATACATAAATCGATTTTCCTAAAATAGAGAAAAAATTCAATTCAAAAAAACTTGCATTTCCTAAAAAAATGTGTTAATATAGGAACATATGAAAAGCCAAAGAACAAGCAAAGTATATTTTAGAAAAGGTATTACAGAGAAAGAAACATAAAAAGCTGCGAGTTTCTATATCACTAAAATAGAAAATTCACTTGGGAGGTCTACTTTTGAAATCATAGTAGAAAGTAAGCGTAAACCTTGCGTTAAAAGGAAATGAAGGTTAATTTTTTTGAATTGACGAAAATAGGTGGTACCACGAACGTGAAAAATATTAACGGTTCGTCCTATTGCATACACTATATGCAAAGGATGAATCGTTTTTTGTTGCTTTGCATAAAAAAGGAGGATTTAATCAATGGAAGAACAAATTAAAAGCATGCAAGAAGAAGCCATGCAAGAATTACAACAAGTACAAGAGCCAAAAGAATTAAATGAACTAAGAGTAAAATTCTTAGGAAAAAAAGGAAAGCTAACAGCCATTTTAAGGGGAATGGGAGCTTTAAGCAAAGAAGAAAGACCAATAATAGGAAGTTTAGCTAATGAAGTAAGAGATGCTATTGAAAATATCATTCAAGAAAAAGAAGCATACTTTGCCAAACAAGCTATGGCAGAAAAGCTAGAAAAAGAAACAATAGATATTACTCTTCCTAGTAAAAAAATACGTACAGGAAGCAAACATCCTATTAATCGTGTGATTGAAGAAATTGAAGATATTTTTGTATCCATGGGATATGATGTTGTATCTGGCCCTGAATTAGAAACAGATGAATATTGTTTTGAAAGATTAAACTTGCCAAAAGGACATCCAGCAAGAGATATGCAAGACAGTTTCTATATTACAGAAGAATATTTATTAAGAACACAAACTTCCTCTGTACAAGCAAGAACTATGATGGCAAACAAAGAAAAAACACCTATTAGAATGATATGCCCAGGAAAAACATATAGAAGAGAAGATGATGCAACACATTCTCATCAATTTGGTCAAGTGGAAGGATTAGTAATAGATAAAGACATTACTTTGGCTCATTTAAAAGGAACATTAGAAGAATTTGTTAAAAGAATGTTAGGAGAAAATTTACAATTAAGATTTAGACCAAGTTATTTTCCTTTTACAGAACCATCTTATGAAGTAGATGTAAGTTGTTTTAAATGTGGAGGAAAAGGATGTAACCTTTGTAAACAAACAGGATGGATTGAAATTTTAGGTTCAGGAATGGTACATCCTCATGTATTACAAATGAATGGATATGATCCAGAAAAATATAGTGGTTTTGCCTTTGGAACAGGACTAGATAGATTAGCTATGTTTAAATATGGAATTACAGATGTTCGTTTATTATATACCAATGATGTGAGATTCTTAAATCAATTTAATAGAAAGGATGTGGATTAATATGAAGTTAAGTACTAATTTTGTAAAAGATTATGTAGATATTTCTATAGAAAATGAAGAAGAATTAAAAAAATTAGCAGAAGATATGACAAGAGTAGGAAATGAATATGATAGTGCCAAAATGTTAATTCCTGCAACCAAATTAGTAATTGGAGAAATTGTAGAATGTACTATGCATCCAGACTCTGACCATCTACATCTTTGCACAGTTCATATAGGAAAAGAAGAAATGCTTCATATTGTATGTGGAGCACCAAATGCTCGAAAAGGTATTAAAGTAATAGTAGCTTTAGACGGAGCTGTATTACCAGAAAAAACAATCAAAAGAGGAATCATCCGTGGGCAAGAATCTAATGGAATGCTTTGTTCTATGACGGAATTAGGAATAGAACAAAAATTCTTAACGGAAAAGCAAAAAGAAGGAATAGAAGAATTACCTTTAGATGCACCAGTAGGAGAAGACCCTATCTCGTATTTACATATGAAAGATGGAGTAATCGATTTTGATTTAACAGCAAACAGAGGAGATTTACTAAGTATTTTAGGTATGGCATATGAAATTGGGGCAATTTATGAGAAAGAAGTAAAGCCAGTAGATATACAATATAAAGAAAGTAAGGAACAATTAGACTTTGCCATAAAAGTAGATACAGAAAATTGCCAATTGCTTTTAGTAAAGCAGGTAAACAATGTAACTATTAAAGAAAGTCCAGACTTTATCAAAAACAGGTTAATAGCCTGTGGAATAAGACCTATCAACAATGTAGTAGACATTAGCAATTATGTTATGCTAGAGTTAGGGCAACCACTTCATTTCTATGATTCTGATACCTTACAAGGAAAATTAGAAGTAAGAATGGCAAAAGAAGGAGAAAAACTAACAACATTAGATAATAATGCAAGAATATTATCACAAGAAGATATAGTTATTTCTGATGGAACAAGAGCGATTGGTCTTGCAGGAGTAATGGGAGGATTAGATACCGAAATTACAGATAACACAAAAAACATTATCATAGAAGCTGCTATATTCAATCCTGTAAAAATCAGAAAAACATCTAATAAAATTTTAAGAAGTGAGGCAAGTAATCGTTTTGAAAAAGGATTAGATCCTAATAGAACCTATATGGCAATAGAAAGAGCATGTACTTTATTACAACAATATGCTGATGCTACTATAGTAAGCGGAATGCAAGTATACGATAAAACTAATAAAGAAGATAAAAAAATTCACATTACTTTTGAAAAAATCAATGAAATTCTAGGATTTGTTATACCAGATGATGAAATAATAAAAGTCTTCACAAGATTAGGATTCACAAGCAAAGTAGAAGGAAGAGATATAGAAGTTACCGTTCCACAAAGAAGGTTAGATATCAGTATTCCAGAAGATTTAATAGAAGAAGTCGGTCGTATTTATGGAGTAGATAATATAGAAGGTAAACTTCCAGAGCTACCTTTAAAAACGGGAACTTATGATAAATATACACGCGAAATGAGAAATAAAATGATTTCTCTAGGGCTTAATGAAACTCTATCGTATATACTTGTATCAGAAAAAGAAGCAAAGAACTTTGTTAAAAATGATAATGAAATCATTCGATTATTAGCTCCTTTAACAGAAGAAAGAGATAGTTTACGACAAAGTATTATCACTTCTTTGTATAAAATTTATGAATACAACCTAGCAAGAGGAAATCAAGATGTATGTTTATTTGAAATAGGAAAGACTTTCTATAAAAAACAAGAAGAATATGTAGAGGAAAACAAAATTGCTTGTTTAATGACTGGAAATTATACACTAGCACTTCATAAAGAGCAAGTAGACTTCTATACGATAAAAGGCATCGTAGAAGAATTATTAGATTATCTAGGATATGCAGGAAGATATAGCTTGGTAATACAAAAAGAAAATCTACCAAAAGAATTCCATCCAGGACAAAGTGCATACATATCTATCAATAATGACATTGTGGGAATTGTAGGAAAAGTACATCCAGAAGTAACCAAAGAAGATGTGTTTGTAATGGAAATGAATTTAGATAAAATCAAAAGTAAAAAAGTAGGAAAAATGAAATATAAAGAATATTCAAAATTCCCAGGAGTAAAGAAAGATTTAGCTTTAATAGTAGAAGACAAAATTCCTTCACAAGAAATAGCTATGGCAATAAAAAAGGCAGCAGGAAACTTATTAAAAGAAGTAGAAATCTTTGATGTATATACTGGAAAAGGTATTGAAGAGGGGAAAAAGAGTTTAGCGTATTCTTTAACTTTTGAAGCACAAGAAAGAACACTAACAGATGAAGAAATTAATCAAATTTTACAAAAAGTAATGGAACAATTAGAGAAAAAATATCATGCAGAAATTAGAAAAAAGGAAGCATAAAATAGCTTACACACCTTCTTATTCAGGAATGAGTAAGAGGGTGTATTTTTATATAACCAATATTATACAAACCAATCGTATCCATATAAAAATATATCGAATATGTGTAGGTCATATGGATTTTCGTAGAAATACTAAAAAAATTTTGGTAGCACCCTCAAAAAAATTTGAGATTCCCTACCAAAATTTTTCAAGAATTTCTATCCTCAATCCTATTCCATACCATATTCTCTCTATTTTTACATGGATACGATTTATATATATGGTAAAAAAAGTGTAACACAACTGTAACCAAAATGTAATTAAAAAGTAATAGAATTAACTAAAAGGATAATATATAATAGAAACAGTATAAAAGATAAAAAATAGTAAAAACTACAGAAAAAGGAGAGAGATAGAAAGATGAAACAACTAAAAAAAGAGTCAGCCGTAACTTTAATAGCTTTGGTGGTGACAATTGTTATTTTAATTATTTTGGCAGCAGTGAGTATCAATATGGTATTAGGTGACCAAGGAATTTTTAAGAAAGCTGGGGAAGGTGCAAATGCTATGCATGATGCAGAAGTGAATACTCAAGCAGGATTTAATAGTATTACAGACGAAATGGATAAAATTATAGCAGGAAGTAATACACAAAGTCCAGAATTACGTCAAGATACACCAAATGCGCCAAAGAAAATAGATGGTATGACACCAATCAAATTTACAGAGCCAACTAATACAGAGATGGGAAGTTACCAAGAAACTAATTGGGATGATAACTCTTGGTATGATTATAGCCAAAGTAAATGGGCAAATACGAAAAGTGAAGATGGAAGTATGTGGGTATGGA
>CALWZX010000019.1 GCA_944386125.1 uncultured Clostridia bacterium
AGTTTTGCTTACTCCTGTCTACTGTTCATTTACTTTTTTTGAATTTTTTTGTTGCATTTCAAATGGAATTTTCCGTTTTATGAATAAACAGTAAAAATAATTCATATATATACCGTAAGGAGATTGGCTATATGATTGTTTTAAATAAAAAAAGAATAGCAGTAATGGCAATGGTTATATGTATTAGTGTTTTTACATTTGTATTTCAAGTAGCAAAAACAGATGAAACTATTCCTACAATGGCGCTTCCTGTTACTAACAAGGTAATTATAGTAGATGCAGGGCATGGCTCTCCTGACGAGGGAGCACAAAGCAATAATGGAACAACAGAGGCACAAATAAACCTCAATATAGCACTTAAACTGCAAAACTTAATAGAGCAAAGTGGAGCTACAGTCATATTAACTAGAAGTGATGAAAATGCTATTTATGATGCAAGTAGTGAAACAATAAAACAAAAGAAAGTATCAGATATTCACAATAGAGTAAAAATAGGAAATAGTTCTAGTGCAGATATTTTTGTATCTATTCATTTAAACAAAATTCCAGAGCAACAATATGATGGATGGCAATGTTTCTTTCAAACCAATAATGAACAAAGTAAAACCTTGGCAAAGTCAATACAAACAAATTTAAACGAATCCATACAAAAAGAAAATCATAGGCAGGCAATGAGTTTAAATACAGTATATATTATGAAACATGTAGAAATTCCAACAACTATTGTAGAATGTGGTTTTTTATCTAATCCTGAAGAAGAAAAAAGGTTATTGCAAGATAGTTATCAGCTTCGTTTAGCATGGGGAATTTACAATGGAATTATAGATTATTTCTACGAACAAAAATAATAAAATCATGTAAAAAGAGTATAAATTTTCCACAATTCGGAAACAATATGTGTAAAACCGTGAAGAAGGGTGGAAAAATTATGGAATATAGAACTTTGCATAAAAAAGGTGCAACATTAAATACAGCAGAATTAGAAAGATACTTAGAAAAATTAGCATCAGACCAAATCCTAACCAACAAGTCAGCTAAAAATACGTATCCAATTCCTTCTATGAAAGAAAATTTTGAAGTCATAAAAGAAGTATACCATTTATTAAATGAACATATCAAATTAGGAATTTCAATTCATCCAGCGGGGGAATGGTTATTAGATAATTTTTATATAATTGAAGAAGTATATAAAACAACCATGAAAGAATTAAACAAAAAAAAATATGAATCTTTCCCCGGAATTGCTAATGGGCAAGAGGATGGGTTTGCAAGAATTTATGTATTAGCAACAGAAATCGTATCTTATAGTGATAATAAAATTGATAGTGAAAATTTAGAAGCAGCGATACAAGCATATCAAAGAAAAAAGAACCTTACCATGGAAGAAATATGGAATATATCTACATTTATACAAATAGCACTTATTCAAAACATTTCAGAAATTTGTGAAAAAATTTACTATAGCCAAATGCAAAAATATCGAGTAGAAAATATTTTAGAGAGATTGGTAGAAAATAAAGAAAATTTAAAATATAAAAATATAGGAGAATATAAAAACCGTGTAAAAGGATATGGAGAAATGAAATATCCTTTTATTGAGTATATGTCCCATCGTCTAAGAGAGTATGGAAAAGTTGGAAATAGCTATCATGAAATATTAGAAGAAGAAGTAAAGAAAATGGGAACAACAATAGAAGAGGTTATTAAAAAAGAACATTTTGATATGGCAATCAAAAAAGTGAGTATTGCCAATTGTATATTAAGTATGAAAACATTGCAAAGACTTGATTTTTCAAAAATATTTGAAAAATTAAATGAAGTAGAAGAAATACTAAAGCAAGATCCAGCACAAGTATATGCAAAAATGGATTATAAAACTAAAATCTATTATCGTAATATTATAAAAGAATTATCCAAAAAAACAAGAGTATCAGAAATATATATTGCCAAAAAAATTTTAGAAAAAGCCCAAAAAATAGAAGATACTAATACTAAAAAAGCTCATGTAGGATATTATCTATTAGATGAAGGAAAAAACGAAATATTAGAAGAATTATTGGGAAGAAGAAGGAAAATAATTGCTAAAGAAAAAGTTTATATAGCTTCTATATTTGGCATAACTACATTATTAAATATACTCATCAATATATATTTACAAAGACAACTACAAAACATATGGATAAGTTTAATTAGTTTTATTATCTTATGGGTTCCTTTACAAGAAATTGTTAAATCCATTATACAATTTTTATTAGGAAAATTAGTAAAACCTAAATTAATTCCTAAATTGGAAATAAAAGAAGTTCCAGAAGAATTAACTACATGTATTGTTATTCCTACTATTTTAAAAAGTAAAGAAAAAGTAAAAGAACTGATGAATCGACTAGAGGTATATTATTTAGCCAACCAAAGTAAAAATTTATACTTTACTTTACTAGGAGATTGTTCTTCAGGAAAAAATGAAGTAGAAGAATTTGATGAGGAAGTTAGAAGAGAAGGAATAGAACAAGTAAAGAAATTAAATAAGAAATATAAAGCATCTATTTTTCACTTTGTATATAGAAAAAGATTATGGAATGCACAAGAAGAATGTTACTTAGGTTGGGAAAGAAAAAGAGGGTTATTAAATCAGTGGAATGAGTATTTACTTTCACATGAAGAGAATCCTTTTATAGAAAATACATGGGAAAGTTTAGAAAAAAAACCAAATATTCAATATATTATTACATTAGATGCTGATACCGAATTAACTTTGAATACAGGATTAGAACTAATAGGAGCAATGGCACATATACTCAACAAACCAGAACTGAATAAAGAAGAAACAAGAGTAGAAAAAGGACATGCATTAATACAACCTAGAGTAGGTATTCATTTACAGGCTGCAAGAAAAAATATATTTACTAAAATTTTTGCAGGAGCGGGAGGAACTGATGCATATACTAATGCTATATCAGATATTTATCAAGATAATTTTGACGAGGGAATTTTTACTGGGAAAGGAATATATAATCTATCCGTTTTCTCAAAAGTTTTAAGAAACACTTTTCCAGAAAATACAGTACTTAGTCATGACTTGCTAGAAGGATGCTACTTACGTTGTGGACTTGCAACTGACATTATACTAATGGATGGTTTTCCTAAAAATTATAATAGTTTTAAAAACAGAATGCATCGATGGATTAGAGGAGATTTTCAAATTACAGAATGGCTTAATAAAAAAGTAAAAAATGCAAAAGGAGAAATGGTAAAAAATCCACTTCCTATATTATGTCGATACAAAATACTAGATAATGTTATAAGAGAAAATTTAAGTTTAACGGCATTAGCAGTGATCTTATTTTTTATTATTTTACAAAATATATACCCTATAGTAATTTGGCCATATATGACTATAGCTTTACTTGCTACTGTAATACCTTCCCTCATAGAAATATGTGATAGAATCATTAATAAACAAGAAGGTGCAGAAGGAAAAAAGAGCTTTGCACCATGTATATCTAATACAAAAGCAAGTTTAATAAGAGCATTATTTGCATTACAAGAATTACCAGATAAAGCATATACATCTGCTAATGCCATCATAAAAACAATTTACCGTAAAAAAATAAGCAAAAAACATTTATTAGAATGGACAACATCGGAAGAAGCTGAAAAGTTAGCTAAAACTGATTTATTCTCTTATTATAAAAATATGATTCCTAATATCCTCTTAGGAATAGTAGGAATTATAGGAAGTATTGTTTTACAAAAACACAAAATAATCCTGGCAGTATTAGGTATATTATGGCTCATTGCACCTGCTATTTTCTGGTATATGGGAAAAGAAAATAGAAAAAAATCAACCTTACAAGAAATTTCAGAAAAAGAACAAAAATATTTATTAGATATAGGGAAAAGAACGTGGCAGTTTTTTAAAGATAATATTACTGAAGAAAATCACTATTTAATGCCAGATAATTACCAAGAAGATAGAAAAGAAAAATTAGTACAAAGAACATCTTCAACAAATATAGGATTAGAAATTTTAGCAGTCATAGCAAGCTATGACATGGGATACGAGACTTTAGAAGATACGTTAAAAAGATTAAAAAATATTATAGAAACGATAGAAAGAATTCCTAAATGGAATGGTCACTTATATAATTGGTATAATATAAAAACATTAGAACCATTAATTCCAAGGTATATATCTACTGTAGATAGTGGAAATTTTGTAGGGTATGTGTATGTACTCAAAGCTTTTTATCAAGAAATTCAAGAAAAACATCCAGAATATGAAAAATACATTCCTTTTTGGACCAATCAAACTATTCAGGAAATACCTTTTGCTCAAGCAGATTTTTCTAAACTATATGATAGTGGAAAAAGATTATTTAGTATTGGTTTTAATGTAGAAGAAAATGAATTAACTGATTCTTACTATGATTTACTAGCTTCAGAGGCAAGACAAACTAGTTTAGTAGCAATTGCTAAAAAAGATGTACCAGCAAAACATTGGTATTCTTTAAGCAGAACACTTACTACTATGAATCATTATAAGGGGTTACTTTCATGGTCAGGAACAGCTTTTGAATATCTAATGCCAAATATCAATATTCATAATTATGAAGGAAGCTTATTAGATGAATCTTGTAAGTTTATGCTTATGAGTCAAAAAGAATATGCAAAAAGAATAGGAATTCCTTGGGGATTTTCAGAAACAGCATTTAATATACGAGATTTCCAACATAATTATCAGTATAAGGCAATAGGAATTCCGTGGCTAGGATTAAAAAGAGGATTAGAAGATGATTATGTGGTAGCGAGTTATGCATCAGCTTTAGCACTAATGGAAGAACCAAAATCAGCTCTACAGAATTTAAAAAGATTAGAAAAAGAAAATATGTATCAACAATATGGTTTTTATGAATCAATTGATTATACACCTTCTAGATTGAGAAGAGGGGAAAAAAGCGAAATAATAAAAACATATATGGCTCATCATCAAGCATTAATTTTACTATCTATTAACAATTTGTTTCATGATAATATTCTGCAAAAAAGAATGAGTACTAATCCAGAAATGGAAGCGGTAGATATATTATTACAAGAAAGAATGCCAGAAAGTATGATTATTACAAAAGAACAAAAAACAAAACCAGAAAAAATTAAATACCAAGATTATGAAGATTATTGTGTACGTGTCATTTCGGGAAAAAATGTACAAGTTCCGACTATCAATGCAATTGCTAATGGAGAATATACGATTGTTATGAACCAAAAAGGAGAAGGGTATAGTAAGTATAAAGATATATTTTTACACCGTTATAAAGCAACATCAGAGAAGACAGAAGGAATATTCTTTTATATGAAAAACATTAAAAATAAAAGAATATGGACAACAAATTATAGTTCATACCTCACAAAAGCAGATAAATATGAAATAAATTTTGCAGAAGATATGAATAAAATTGTACGTATTGACGGAAATATTGAAACTATTATGAAAAATGTAATAGCAAGCGAAACACCTGTAGAAATTAGAAATATAGAGTTAATCAATCAAGGATTAGAAGAAGAAACCATTGAAATAACGGCAGCATTTGAACCAGTTCTTTCAAAAAAAGAACAAGATTATGCTCATCCAGCATTTAATCAATTATTTTTACGTTATGAGTATTTAGATGAAGAAAAAATTATGCTTATACAAAGAAGAGATAGAGAAAATTCGGAAGATAGAGTATATCTAGCGATTAGTTTCTTCTCAGAACAGGATAGCGTAGGAGAGGTAGAATATGAAATAGATAAAGAAAAATTTTATGGAAGAGGTAACTTAGGTATTCCAGAAATGGTTAAAGACTCAAAGCCTTTCTCAAAACGCGTACAATTAGTTACAGACCCATTTTTAGCAATGAAAAGAACAATTACCATTAGGCCAAATGAAAAGAAAAATTTAAGTCTTATTTTATCGATAGCAATGACAGGACAAGAGGCGGTAGATAATTTAAAAGAACAATTAAAAGAAAGTAAAATAAAAAGTGAATTTGAAATAGCAAGAGCAAGAGTAGAAGCAGAAAATAGATATATAGGAATTAATGCAAAACAAATAGCAGTTTATCAGAAATTATTAGGACTTTTAATAGATAGTAATCCATATAAAGGTTTACATTCTGTGAAAGAAAATATAGATTTATCTGTAGAACGACTATGGAAATTTGGAATATCAGGAGATTTACCAATTTTATTTGTAAAAATAAAAAATGCAAATGATATATTAGTAATAGACGAAGTTTTTAGGGCTTATCAATTTTATAGAAGTAAAAATATAAAAATAGATGTAGTTATTTGTAATGAAGAAAAAAATAGCTATGAAAATTATGTGCAAGAAGGAATATTTTCTCAACTGTTAAATCATGACATTGCCTATATGCAGAATCAAAAAGGAGGAATTTTTATTCTTCAAAATCTTTCAAAAGAAGAAAAGAAATTCTTTGAATATAGAGCCAATGTAACGATTTATGCTCAAAACGGAAGTATTGCAAGAAACTTAAAAGATTGGCAAGAAAAAGAAGAAGAAAAAGAAATTGGCTATGAAGTAGCAAAAATACCATATCAAGAAGAAAGAAGAGAACTATTCATTCCAAAAGAAAATCTAAAATATGCTAATGAATATGGGGGATTTTCTGATGATGGAAAAGAATATCAAATAAAAATAAATACAGAAAATCGCCTGCCAACTGTTTGGAGTCATATTATTGCCAACGAAAAATTTGGAACAGTATTAACGGAAAATATGGGAGGGTATACTTGGTATCGTAATAGCAGGTTAAATCGTATTACAGCATGGTCAAATGATCAAGTAACAGATGAACCATCAGAAATAATTTATCTGCAAGATTTAGAAGATTTAAAAACATGGTCATTAGGACTAAATCCAATGCCAGATAATCAAGATTATGAAGTAACCTATGGATTTGGATATGCATTCTTCTCTCATAGAAGTCATGATATCAAACAAGAAACTACTATATTTGTTCCAAGACAGGATAGTGTAAAAATATATCATATAGTATTAAAAAATGAGCTTCCAAAACGAAAAAAGTTAAAAATAGTATACTATGTAAAACCAGTATTAGGGGAAGATGAAAGTGTAACACGAGGATTTATACAAAGCCAATTTGATAAAGAGGCCAACATTGTACTATTGAAAAATCTAGCGAATGAAACATTTCAAAATTTTGCATATGTTTCTAGTAGTGAAAAAATAAGAAGTTTCACAGGAAGCCTAGAAAATTTTATAGGAAAAGGAAATCTAACTAATCCAGAAGGAATTCAAAAAGTTGCTTTTGATGATGAAAATAGCTTAGGAAGGAGAAGCATTCTAGCAATAGAAATGCTTGTAGAGCTAGAAGCATTTGAAAATAAAGAAGTAAATATTGTTTTAGGGGCAGAAGAGGAAGAAATTGCATGTAAAGATAAAGCATATCAATATACCAATATAACAAATAGTATGGAAGAATTAACAAAAGTAAAAAGAGAATATAAGCAGTTATTAGAAAGAGTAGAAGTAAAAACACCTTTAGAATCTTTTAATTTAATTATGAATGGATGGCTTATGTATCAAACTCTTGTAAGTAGATTATATGCACGTACAGGATTTTATCAATCAGGTGGAGCTTATGGATTTAGAGATCAATTACAAGATACTATAGGGCTAAAATATTTAGATATACAATTTATGAAAAAACAAATTATGAAACATGCTGGTCATCAATTTGAAGAGGGAGATGTAGAACATTGGTGGCATGACGATACATCAAAAGGAATACGTACCAGATTTTCAGATGATTTATTATGGCTAGTATACTTGGTGGAAGAATATATAGAATTTACAGGAGAAGAGGATATTTTAGATGAACAAGTGCCATATAGAAAAGGAAAAATTTTAGAAGAAGGAATTGATGAAAAATATGACACATATGTACTTTCAGATAATCAAGGAAGTATATATGAACATTGTATGAAAGCTTTAGAAAGAGTACAATTTGGAGAAAATGGAATTCCTAAAATAGGATCTGGAGATTGGAATGATGGATTTAGTAAAGTAGGCAACAAAGGAAAAGGAGAAAGTGTGTGGCTAGGATTTTTCTTATACCATATATTACACAGGTGGCTACCAATTCTAAAAGAAAGAGAGCCCGAAAAAATACAAAAATATCAAGAAATGATGGAAAAGTTGAAAAAAGCACTAAACACCAAATGTTGGGATGGAAGATGGTATAAAAGAGCTTTTATGGATGATGGACATGTATTAGGAACATTACAAAATGAAGAGTGCAAAATTGATGGAATTTCCCAAAGTTGGGCAACAATTTCAAATGCTGGAGATAATGATAAAAAATATATTTCATTAGAAAGTTTAGAAAACCACTTGGTAGATAGAGAAAATGGTATCATTAAATTATTAGACCCACCTTTTGACAAAAGTAAATTAGAACCTGGTTATATCAAAGCATATTTACCAGGAACTAGAGAAAATGGAGGTCAATATACTCATGGGGCTATTTGGGCAATTATTGCAGAAGCCATGTTAGGCTTTGGAGATAAAGCCTTGGAATTATTTCGTATGATTAATCCAATTGAACATGCAAGAACTAAAGAGGCTGCCAAAAAATATAAAGTAGAACCATATGTAATTGCAGCAGATATCTATGGATATGGCAACTTAGCAGGAAGAGGAGGATGGACATGGTATACAGGTTCTAGTAGTTGGATGTATGAAACAGGCCTTCACTATATTTTAGGACTAACGATTCAAAAAGGATATTTATCTATGAATCCAGCAATTCCAAGTTCTTGGAAAGAGTATGCTATAGTATATCGCTATGGTAGTAGTATTTATCATATTAAAGTACAAAATCCTAATGGAAAATGTACAGGAGTAGAAGAATTTTATTGTAATCAACAGCAAATAGTAGATAAAAAAATAAAACTAGTAGATGACGGAAAAGTATATGAAATACAAATTAAAATGTAATCATACTGTAATAAAACTGTAACCAAAATGTTATAGAATTAACTGAAGGGATAATATATAATATAAATAGATAAAAAAGAGAAAACTAAAGGAAAAAAGGAGAAAAGTAAGTATGTATCAAACTAAAAAAGAACAAGCTGTAACATTAATAGCTTTAGTGGTAACCCTGGTGATATTAATCATTTTGGCGGCAGTGAGCATTAACATGGTATTAGGAGATCAAGGTATATTTAAGAAAGCACAGCAAGGTGCCAATTCTATGCATGATGCAGAAATGAATACCCAAGTAGCATTTAATAGCATCACAGATGAAATGGATAAAATTATACAAGGAAATAATACAGAGAATCCAGAATTAAGACAAGAAAAACCAAATGCACCAGAACAAATAGAGGGAATGACACCAATTAAATTTACAGAACCAACTGATTCAGAAATGGGAACCGTGCAAGAGACCAATTGGGAAGATGATACATGGTATGACTATAGCCAAAGTAAATGGGCAAATACGAAGAGTGAAGATGGAAGTATGTGGGTATGGATACCAAGATATGCATACAAAATAACGTATAACAATCCAGAAAATAAATCAGAAGGTGGAACAATAGAAGTAAAATTCCTAGAAGGAACAAGTGACAATTATTATGAAAATGGAGAACTAAAAACAGCAAAGAGGCAAACAAGTGTAGATGAGATAGTAGATACAACAAGTGACTTTTATGTACATCCAGCATTTACTAATGAAACAAATATAGGTTTTGCAAATCGGGGGATGGGACACAGAACTTACAGGAATGTATGTAGCAAAATTTGAAGCAGGATTTCCAGAAGGAAATAATACTACCTTAAGTAAAAAAAGTTCGATAAGTTATACACAAGATACATCATGGATAAGAGCAGTAGAAGCAGGAACATCAGAAGAAACAACACAAACAGCAAGAAACTGGTTGGATGGAATTTATGGAGAAAATTTACCAAAGATTAGTTATCCAGTATTTCAACCACTAACGTATAGTATGAATTATATTAATCATAATGATGCATATAATATATGTAGAGTGATGAATGAAAGCGGAAATATCTATGGATTTACTACAAGTTCATCAGATACTCATTTAATAAAAAGTAGTGAATGGGGAATGATAAGTTACCTAAGTTATAGTCAGTATGGAACAAACGGACAAGATATAGCAGTAAATAATGCCAATTTAAATAGTGGAGGAACCAAAAGAACAGCAAAGGCAGGAAAAAGTGGAGTAGATAGTGTATATGGAATAACAGGAATGACTGGGGGGTTAGCAGATGGAACAGAAACGATCGTTAAAATAGAAGAAATAAGAACATTATCAGAAAATACTCCAACACCAACAGGTAATATATATGCATGGAATCAGCAAGGAGGAGTAGTAGCCTCAAGTACAAGAAATATGACAGGAGTGTATGATTTATCAGGAGGATTATGGGAAAGAACAGCAAGCTATGTAGCAAATGAACATGAGAATCTATCATTATATGGAACATCATTAGCATATAATGCAGGTATATTAAAAACTACAAGCACAAAATATACAATGGTATATCCATATGATAGCAATGTAGATAATGATACAAAAGAAGATACAGAAGAAAACTTAAATGCAGCAAGTAACGCAAACTATGCAAAAAACACAAAAATATATGGAGATGGAATAAGAGAAACATCCATGGCCGGAACTACTATTAGCTCATGGCAAGATGATTACTCGACCTATGTTGGATTGTATTATCCATTTGTGTTTAAGGGAGGCTATTTTTGGGATAGTTCACACGCGGGTAGGTTCTCTTTCGTTTGCGATTCTGGCTTTAACACTTTTACTGGCGGATTTCGCCCGGTAGTTGTACCTATATATTAAATAGAAAGAAGTTATTAGACAAGCAATAGTCTAATGGCTTCTTTTTTATGTGACATAGTAAAATAGTAACAAAGGTTAAATTGAATTTTGAATGCATGTATAGGTAAATCAAGTAGGTTTTTCTTAAGAAACACTTGTATTCATGGCAAGAATGTGATATAAATAATACAGTTAGAACACAAAAAGAAAGGTGTGTACATTTATGGAAGAAAAGAAAACCATTTTAATCATTGATGATGAAGAAACCATCGTTACAATGCTTTCTGTTAATTTAAAAAAAGAAGGGTATAAAATTTTAGAAGCATATAATGGGGAAGACGGGGTAGAAATGGCAATAAAAGAAAAACCAGATTTAATACTATTAGATGTCATGCTACCAAAAATGGATGGATTTTCTGTATGTAAAAAAATAAGACAAACTTTAAATGTACCAATACTTATGCTCTCTGCTAAGGAAGAAGAAATAGACAAAATATTAGGACTAGAATTAGGAGCAGATGATTATATTACAAAACCTTTTAGTATTCGAGAATTAGTAGCAAGAGTTAAAGCAAATTTAAGAAAAGCAGAAGTCACAGCAAAACCAGAAACAGTTGTTAGTGATGAAAATGATAAGAATAAAATAAAGGTAGGAGAATTAACCTTAGATTTAGATAGATTTGAAGTAAGAGCAAGAGGAGAAGTAGTAGATCTTACTTTGCGAGAATTTGAAGTTCTCAAATATTTAGCAACACAGCCTGGACAAGTAGTAACAAGAGAAGTTCTACTAGAAAAAGTATGGGGCTATGAATATTATGGAGACATCAGAACGGTAGATGTTACGGTAAGAAGAATAAGAGAAAAAATAGAAAGGGATACCTCTAATCCGAGAATATTAATTACCAAAAGAGGAGTCGGTTATTATATTGCCAATCGTAAATAGTAATAAATAACATAGGACAATTTTAGAAGGCTCTAAAATTGTCTTTTCTATATTATAAAGAAAGAGGCTTACAAATGTTAAGAAATATACAAGTAAAAGTGATATTAATCTATACAGTATTAGGTATGCTACTTATAGGCATTTTAGGAGGATTTTTTACATTTCAATTAGCAAGTATAAGTGAATATATAACTCCGGAAATGACACAATCAGAATATCAAACTCAAATACAAGAGCAAATAGAAAATGCAAAAGTAACAACAATTGGTGCAGTAGCTATTTTTGGAGGAATTTCTATTATTTTAGGAATTTGGGTTTCAAAAGCATTTATCAGCCCAATTACAAAATTAATGAAAAATGTTCCTAAAATAGGACAGGGCAAGAATAAAACAGAAGTAGATGAATTAGCAGATGCCTTTGGCATTATGAAAAAAGAAATTAAAGGAAATTTAAATGAAGTAAATAGACAAAAAAATCAAATAGAAACTATATTATTGCACATGAATGATGGAATTGTTGCTTTTGATATGGATGGGAAAATAACACATATCAATCCAGCAGCAGTAGAATTCTTACATCTATCAGAAAGAGAAAATACATTTGATAGAATATTCGCAAAATTGAACATAGATATTAACTTAGAAAAAACAGTATATCTGGAAAATTGGACTTCTTCTGAACAAAGAGTACATGTAGGAGATAGATATTTAAATATATTATTTGCAACATTTAAAGATGAAAATGAACGTCCATCTGGAGTTATGGCAATGATACAAGATATTACAGAACATGTAAAATTGGATAATATGAGAAAAGAATTTGTGGCAGATGTATCACATGAACTAAAGACACCTATAACATCTATTATGGGATATGCTGAAACTTTGGTAGAAGGAGATTATGATAAAGAAACACAAGATAAGTTTCTAGGAGTAATTTCTTCAGAAGCTAAAAGAATGGCAAAATTAGTATCTGATTTATTGACTTTGTCTAGATATGATAATAATAAAATACAATATGAAGCTTCAGAATTTGACTTGGGAGAATTGGTAAAGAAATGCCAAGAAAAACTACAAATAGAAGCAGATAAGAAAAATCAACATACAGAATGTTTTGTAACAGCTAATGTTCCTCCTGTTATTGCTAATAAAGATGGAATTGAAAGAGTTATTCTTAATATACTTTCTAATAGTATTAAATATACCCCCGAAAATGGAAATATAAAAATTTATGTAGGATTTGTATATAATGATGCTTATGTCAAAATTATTGATAATGGTATAGGAATACCAGAAGAGGACTTAAACCGTATTTTTGAAAGGTTCTATCGTGTAGATAAAGCGCGTACTAGAGAATTAGGTGGTACAGGGCTTGGACTTTCTATTGCCAAAGAAATTTTAAATCAAAATAAAGGAAGTATTGATATTAAAAGTAAGCCAGGAAAAGGAACTGAAGTAGTAGTTCGTATTCCAACAAAAAAATAAAAGAAAACTTGATAAAAGCTTAAGAAAAATGTATAATAGAAAAGAAAGTTGATAGGCAACATAAAAACCTAAATTTAGTAGAGGAAAAATAAAATGAATAGTACAGTAAAAGAAGTTATAGAATGGATTATATGCATAGTAGTGGCAATTGTATTAGCGATTTTAATTCGCTATTTTATAGGAACACCAACAGAAGTAAAAATGACATCTATGTCTCCTACATTAAGACCAGGAGAAAGATTAATATTAAATAAAATACCTATAACATTTGGGCAAGAACTAAAAAGAGGAGATATTATCACTTTTGAACGTCCAAGTAAATTAACAGGTGTTGAATCTGTAAAGGCAGAATATAATTATAAACCAGAAAATATTTTTTCAAGTTTTGTTTATTATGTATTAGAAATAGGAAAAGATAGCTATATTAAAAGATTAATTGGATTGCCAGGAGATCATGTACAAATTCAATCTGATGGAGTATATATTAATGAACAAAAGCTAGAAGAAAGTTATATACCAAATGGGGTAATGACTTATCCAAAAAACGAATATTTAACAGATTTTGTTGTACCAGAAGGATATATTTTCGCAATGGGAGATAACAGAGAAAACAGTACAGATTGTAGAGAATTTGGATGTGTTCCTATTGAAAAAGTAGAAGGAGTTGCATGGATTCGTATTTGGCCTTTGAATTTATTTGGAGAAATCCATTAGGAGAAAATCATGTTTGAAAAATACTTGGGAAATGAAAAGATAAAAGAAATTTTTACACATACCATAGAAACGCAAAATATATTGCACAGTTATTTATTAGTAGGAATAGAAGGTATTGGAAAAAAGTTATTTGCACAAGAATTTGCAAAGAAAATACTATGTTTAGAATCTTCTACAAAAGAAGATTCTTGCAAATCTTGCATAGAGTTTGCAAATCATAATCATCCAGATTTTATGATAATAGAACCAGAAGAGGGAAAAGCAATAAAAATAGAGCAAATTAGATTTATGCAACAAAAAATATTAGAGAAGCCAATTATTTCTACCAAAAAAGTATATATACTAAATGATTGCGAAAAGATGACAAAAGAAGCACAAAATTGTTTATTAAAAACTTTAGAAGAACCACCAGAATATGCCGTTTTGTTATTAATTACAAGCAACGAAAACAAAATACTAAATACTATCAAATCAAGATGTGTAAAGATTGCATTTCAACCAATAAATGAAGAAACCATTCAAAAATGGCTAGGAGAAACTCAAATCACTACGATGATAAAAGCTTGTGAAGGAAGCATGGGAAAACTAATGAAAATCAAAGAAGAACAAGAGATTTATCAGCAGGTTGAAGAGATGATTTCCCATATTAAAGAACAGAACTTATTACAAACATGGAAGCAGGCAGAAATATTGTATAAACAAAAAGATAATATTCAAGATATTTTAAACTATATGAATCAAGTGCTAATGCAACAAAAACAAATTCCATATATTCATTGTATTTCCGATGTAGAAAACACCAAAAGAAAAATATTAGCCAATAATAACTATGAAATGAGCATAGATAATTTAATTATGCAAATGTGGGAAAAAATACATAAATAAAAAGAGGAGGAATTCATGAGTAGTATTGTAGGAGTAAAATTCAAAAAGCCAGGAAAAATATATTTTTTCACACCAGGTAAATTGAAGGTTAACATAGGCGATTATGTAATTGTAGAAACTTCTCAAGGTGAAGAATATGGAGAAGTAGTAGTAGCTAATCGTTCCATACCAGAGTATCAATTAGAAAAACCTTTAAAAAGAATTATACGTATTGCGAATCAAGAAGATAAAAAACATTATTTAGATAATAAAGAAAAGGAAAAACAAGCATTTGTATTGTGTCAAAAAAAGATCAAAGAACACAATTTAAAAATGACATTGACAGAAGTAGAATTTAAATTTGATAATAGTAAAGTTTTATTTTATTTTACCGCAGATGGTAGAGTAGATTTTAGGGAATTAGTAAAAGATTTAGCAGCAGTATATAGAACAAGAATAGAACTTAGACAAATAGGAGTAAGAGACGAGGTAAAAAGAATGGGAGGAAATGGTGTTTGTGGCAGAGAATTATGTTGTTGCTCTTTTCTTAATAATTTTGAAACAGTCTCTATAAAAATGGCAAAAGAACAAAATGTGTCATTAAATCCTAGTAAGATTTCAGGAAATTGTGGAAGACTGATGTGCTGTTTAAAATATGAACAAGAAGTATATGAAGAAAAATTAAAAAGGCTACCTAAAATTGGCGCAATTATACAAACAGAAGATGGAGAAGGAGTAGTAGATGGAATAGAAACTCTCAAAGAAATTGTTCGTGTAAAGCTAAAAGATGAAAATGGAGAGTATTTTTATAAAAAATATGATGCAAAAGATATTCAAATTATAAAAAATATTGAAACAGAAGTAATGGATGAAGAAGAAAAAGAAAATTTAAAAGAATTACAAGAACTTGAAAATTTAGAGAAAATCGAGCAAAATAATCAAGAAGATGATGAAATTATTTAGATAAGAAAATGTGAAAGGTGGTGAAATAAATGGCTTATAAAATTACAGAAGCATGTATTTCTTGTGGAGCATGTGCAGCAGCATGTCCAGTAGGATGTATATCTCAAGGAGAAGATAGATATGTAATCAATAAAGAACAATGCATATCTTGTGGTACTTGCCAAGGAGTTTGCCCAGTTGGAGCACCAGTTCCTGAAGAAGAATAAAAAAACATAAAATAAGGAGGAGGAAAATTCATTAGTCTGAAATTTTCCTCCTCCTTATTTAACTTTTTACATTGCTACTGCCAGTAGGTCCTTTAAGAAATAGGGAGACCCTTTTAAAGAGTCGAGATGATTTTGTAAAATTTCATCTCTTCGCTCTTGACCAGTAACATTGTATTCTCTTAGCCAACGATCTATTTCTGGCAAGAGTAAGCAATAACCTTGCTGTTCCAAGAACTCCCTTAACTTCCATGCGATGTCTAAAACTGACGGTTTCATAATAAAAAGTACCTCCTTTTAATGTGGTGTGATGTTAATATACATCACAGTAGTTTACTAGTAACTACTTTATTATATCATATTTTACAAAAAATTACAAATTTTTGTCGGTTTTCCCTCTCTTACGAGGGATTAAAAATAAAGCTCCTACAATAATTGGTAAATAAAAAGTATAAATTCTCCAAAATAAAATAGAAAGATTAATGGTTCCATTGGTAAAAATGGAATTAAATAATAGTAAAAAACCACCTTCTGCACCTAAACCAGAACCAGGAGTAGGAACAAATGTCATAATTAATAATAAGAAAGATTGCACAGTAATAATCTGGAAAAAGCTTGTTCCTGAATTTCCAAAAGCTCTATAAACCATGTAAGTAATAGAATAGTATAGTAAACTTTGAATAAAGGAAACAATAAATATTTGCAATACCATTTTTTTATGTGCTTTCATATTTAAAAATTGTTGGTGAAAATTTTCAACACTTCCTTCAAAACGAGAAATGGTTGCATCTACATCTTTAAAAATATGCCATTTTCCTATATGAAATTTTCCTAATAATTTTATAAAAGGTGTAGTAATAAAAATAATAAAATTCTTTTTTACACCCATAAGTATTACAAAAATAATAGCAATGATGTTGATAGCAAAGCCTAATATAACAATCCATAAAAAATCTTGAAATATATGCATAAAAAAGTTGAATTGAAAAATGACTACACTCAATGTAAAAACGATTAATGCAATTTGAGTAATAATAAACTTCATAGCCAAAGCAGAAAGAGAATCACTTACTCTTACACCTGTTTTAGTAAGGTCATAGGCTTGCATAGGTTGTCCTCCTGAAGAAAAGGGAGTAATATTATTAAATAATTGCCCTATCATAGAAGCTCGTATAGAGGTAGAAAAACGATGATTAGGATACATATTTTTTAAAGGAATATATAAAGTGATACTTTCACATAGCCATACACCAATCAAGCAGAATAAACCTGCAATAACCCATACATAATTTACATTTTGCAATAAGTAAATAATATTATCAATTCCATCCACAGAAAACATATAAATGAGTAGTCCAACAAAAATAGCAATAATTAATACAATATTAAAAATAGTCATTTTAGGACTAGATTTTTTTATATTTTCATCTTTTAAATCTGTTTCTGACATAATTTTAGTAATTCCTCCTTTATATAAGTATTACAGTTATATATGAAAATATGCAAAAAGTCAACAAAAAAGAAGTTGCTTCAATTCAGAGTAACTTCTTTTTGATAGTTTTAGGCTTCTTTATTAGACATTTCTTCTAAATCTAATAATTCTTGCCATCTTTTATCAACTTCTTTTTGGAACTCTTCAATCATCCACTCATTTCCTGGTTTAAATAAATGAGCAAAACGTTTTTGAGGTTTCAAAAATTCTTCGATAGGTAACTTTTTAGCTGGTTTATAAGTAATTTTATATTTTCCATCAACTACTTCATATAATGGCCAGTAACAAGTATCTATAGCAAGTTTATTAATTTGCGTTAACATATCAGTAGGGTATCCCCAACCTCTAGGACATGGTGATAATACATTTAAGAAAGTTGGACCCTCTGTATAAATTGCTTTTTCAGCTTTTTCATATAAATCTTTAAAGTTATTTACACCAATTGATTGAGCAACATATGGTAAATGATGTGATGCCATAATCATAGTTAAATCTTTTCTAGATTGCATCTTACCAGGGATAACCTTTCCAGCAGGAGAGGTAGTAGTATCAGCAAAACGAGGTGTTGCTGAAGAACGTTGAATACCAGTATTCATGTAAGCACCATTGTCATAACAAACATAAGTCATATCATGACCTCTTTCCATAGCGCCAGATAAACTTTGAATACCTATATCGTAAGTTCCACCATCACCACCAAAGGCAATAAACTTAGTATGCTCATCTTCAGGTAATTTTCCTTGTCTTTTCATAGCTTTATAAGCGGCTTCAGCACCTGCACAAGTAGCAGAAGCACATTCAAAAGCAGTATGAATGTAAGAATCTTCCCATGCTGTGTAGGGATAAATGAAACTAGAAACTTCCATACATCCAGTAGCATTAGCAATTACTGCATGATCCTCCTCTTTTAAAGCTCTTAAAATCATTCTAGTAACGGGAGGTGCTCCACAACCAGCACACATTCTATGTCCTTCTGTAAAACGAGAAGGCTTATTAGCAACAATTTCTTTTAAATTATAAGCCATTATTTATTTCCTCCCTTCTTTAATCCTAAATAACGATAAGGATTAGTAACTGTATTGGTTTTAACAATTTCAGCTAAATCATCAAATACAGATTCAATATGTTTCGTTGTAGTATCTCTACCACCAATACCATAAACATAATTAACAGCAGGAACATGAATTTTGTTAACATACATAGCAGAAGTAACATCTTGGAATAAAGCTCCTCCTGCACCATTTAAAGAATCTGCCTTATCTAAAATAGCAATTGCTTTAGCATGTGATAAAGCTTTAGCAACTTCATCTACAGGGAAAGGTCTAAATACACGAATTTTAAGTAATCCTGCCTTAATTCCTTTTTCACGTAGTTCATCAACTACTACTTTTGTTGTTCCAGCAGTTGAATTCATACAAACAACAATCATTTCAGCATCTTCTGTTTTATACTCTTCAAATAGACCATATTTTCTACCTGTTAATTTTTCAAAATCTTGAGCAACTTCTAAGATTACTTTTTTAGCATTTCTCATAGCTTCAGCTTGCTGATACTTATGTTCGAAAAGGTAAGCTTGTAAGTCCATTGGACCAACAGCAATAGGTTCCTTTTTATTTAATAAATAATGTTCTGGTTTGTAAGTTCCTACAAATTCTTTTACCTTATCATCTTCTATTAATTCAATGTTTTCAATAGAGTGTGATGTAATAAATCCATCTTGGCAAACAGCAAGAGGAAGCATAACATCTTTATGTTCTGCAATTCTATGTGCCATAATTAAATTATCATAAGCTTCTTGATTAGTTTCTGAAAATAGCATAATCCAACCACTATCACGAATTCCCATAGCATCTGAATGGTCATTATGAATATTTAATGGTCCAGAAATTGCACGATTTACAAGAGGCATAACAATAGGAAGTCTTAAAGAAGAAGCAATATAAATCATTTCCCACATTAAAGCTAAACCATTTGAAGAAGTAGCAGTCATAGCTCTTCCACCAGCTGCCTCAGCTCCGATACAAGCACTCATTGCACTATGTTCACTTTCTACTGCAACAAATTCTGTATCTACAGAACCATTGCTTACAAAAGTAGAAAAATATTGAGGAATTTCTGTAGACGGAGTAATAGGGAAGGCTG
>CALWZX010000020.1 GCA_944386125.1 uncultured Clostridia bacterium
ATGTTATATGCATCATTTTCATTAATATAGTTCATACTATATGTTAATGGTTGGAATACAGGATAACTAATTTGGGTTAGTGTATCTTTATATATTCCATCTAACCAGTTTCTTGCATCTTGGGTTGACTCTTCTGATGTTCCTGCTTCTACTCCTCTTACCCATGCTGTACCTTCTGAATACGTTTGTGAACTTTTCTTGCTTGTTGTTGTATTATTTCCTTCTGGGAATCCTGCTTCAAATTTCGCTACGTATATTCCTGTAAGCTCCGTATCCCATCCTCCGATTTACAAATCCTATACTTGTTTCATTCGTAAATGCTGGATGTACATAAAAGTCACTTGTGGTATCTACTGTTTCATTTGCATTTGTCTGTCTTTTTGCTGTTTTAAGTTCCCCATTTTCATAATAGTTATCTGATGTTCCTTCTAAAAATTTTACTTCTATTGTTCCACCTTCTGATTTATTTTCTGGATTATTGTAAGTAATTTTATATGCATACCTTGGTATCCATACCCACATACTTCCATCTTCACTTTTCGTATTTGCCCACTTTTTTTGTGAATAATCATACCAGCTATCATCACTCCAGTTCGTTTCTTCTATACTTCCCATTTCTGAATCAGTTGGCTCTGTAAATTTTATTGGTGTCATTCCATCAATTTGTTCTGGTTTATTTGGTACATCTTGTCTTAATTCTGGATTTTGGTTGCTATTTCCTTCTATTGCCTGCTCTATTTCATCAGTTATACTATTAAAACTTGCCTGAGTATTTACTTCTGCTTCGTACATAGCATTTGCTGCTTGCTGTGCCTTTCTAAATATACCTTGGTCGCCTAGTACCATATTAATACTGACTGCTGCTAAAATAATTAAAATTATAAGGGTTACCACTAAAGCTATTAGAGTTATACCTCGCTCATTCTTTATACATCTCATACTTATAATTCTCCTTTTCCTCTAGTTTTCTCTTTTTTTATCCTTTTATACTGTTTATATTATATATTATCCTTTTAGTTAATTCTATTACATTTTGGTTACAGTTTTGTTTCAAAATGATTACATTTTGGATAAAAAAATACACCTTCATCTTAGGTGTATTTTTTTGATTTATTTTGTTTCTTTATTTTTTTTGCTAGCTCTTTTAGTTTTAGTCTTTTTAGTAGGCTTTTTTTCTGTTTTCTGTTTTTCTGGCTTTGGTTCCCACTTTTCTCCTACTTTTGGTGGATCCCAGGAAATATAATTACATGTTTCAGGGTTGTTTTCACATATATAGTAGTTTTTTCTTCTTTTTGTTTTTCTTTTTTGTACTTTTCCTCCACATACTGGGCAAGGTACATCTATTGTTTCTACTAATGGTTTTGCATTTTTACATTCTGGATACCCTGGACAAGCTAAAAATTTACCATATCTTCCATATTTAATTACCATCATTCTTCCACATTTTTCGCAAGGGACATCTGAAACTTCATATTCTAATTTAACATGTTCTAATTCTTTTTCTACTCTTTCCACATTTTTTTCAAATGGTCCATAAAAATCTCGAATTACTTGTTTCCATTCTTCTTTTCCTTCTGCAACTTCATCAAATTCTTCTTCCACTTTTGCTGTGAATTCTACATTCACAATATCACCAAAATTTTCTACTAATAATTGATTTACAATTTTTCCTAAATCTGTTGGTACTAATTGTTTTTGTTCTTTTTCTATATATCTTCTTTCTAATATGGTTGTAATGGTTGGAGAATATGTACTAGGTCTTCCTATTCCCTTTTCTTCTAATGCTTTTACTAAACTTGCTTCTGTATAACGTGGAGGTGGTTCTGTAAAGCTTTGCTTTGGAGTAATTTTTTTCTTTTTTACTTCTTCTCCTACAGCAAGTTCTGGTATTTGTGTATTTTCTTCTTCACCTTTTTTTGCTTTTTTTGTTTCCTTTACATTGTCTTCTGATTCTACATATACACTCATGAAGCCAGGAAACTTCAAAGTTTGCCCACTTGCTTTAAATACATATTGCTCTACTTCAATATCTACCGCTACAGTATCATAAATTGCTGCTGCCATTTGACTTGCTATAAATCTATTATAAATTAGTCTATATAATTTATATTGGTCAGGTGTTAAAGAATCTTTGATTTTTTCTGGTTCTAATTCTATATATGTTGGCCTAATACCTTCGTGAGCATCTTGGGCATTTTGTTTTGTTTTATAATAACGATTTTCATAATATTGTTCTCCAAAAGTATGAACGATATGTTTTTTAGCAGATGCTCTTGCTTCTTCTGATATTCTTGTAGAGTCTGTTCTCATATAGGTAATTAATCCAACTGATCCTTTTTCTGGAACTTTTACTCCTTCATATAGTCCTTGTGCTATACTCATTGTTTTCTTTAATGTAAAACCTAATTTTCTAGATGCTTCTTGTTGCATTGTACTTGTTGTAAAAGGAGGTGCAGGAGTCCTTTTCTTTTGTCCTTTTTTTAGGTCTGTAACTATATACTTTCCTTTTTCAATTTGTGCTAAAATGGTATCCACTTCTTCTTGATTATGAATTTCTTGTTTTTTTCCATTCTTACCATAAAAATGTGCTACAAATTGCTCTTTTGTTTTGCTTTGTTCTAATGTTACATATATATTCCAATATTCTTCTGGTTTGAAGTTTGCAATTTCATTTTCTCTATCAACTATTAATTTAACGGCAACTGATTGCACTCTACCTGCTGACAACCCTTTTTTTACTTTCTTCCATAATACTGGACTAATTTTATATCCTACTATTCTATCTAATACACGTCTTGCTTGCTGTGCATTTGTTAAGTTCATATCTAATTTTCTTGGATGTTTGATAGATTCTTGTACTGCCTCTTTTGTAATTTCATTAAATGTTACCCTACATACACTATCTTCTGGAATGTCTAATATATGTTCTAGATGCCATGCAATTGCCTCCCCTTCACGGTCAGGGTCAGTTGCTAAGTATACTGTTTTTGCATTTTTTGCATCTTTTTTTAGTGCTTTAATTAAATCACCTTTGCCACGAATATTAATATATTCTGGTTCAAAATCATGTTCTATATCTATTCCCATTTTTGATTTTGGTAAATCGCGAATATGTCCCATAGAGGCTACTACCTTTGTATTGCCCCCTAAAAATTTTTTGATTGTATTTGCTTTTGCTGGTGATTCCACTATAATTAATTTATCAGCCATATATGTTTTCCTTTCCTCATAATATACTTACCTATTCTAGAATACTTTTCCAAAATTTGCAAGAGTTTTTTATGTTTTACAAATAAAAAATTGCTAATTATGTTTTTTATACCCAATACTATATATCATGTATATTTAGAGATTTTGCAGTACCGCGTAGCGACCAAACGAGCCAGAAACTGGCGAGTGCGATTGGAGAAACTTAAGGCAGAATGAAAGAAAATTTATTTTCTTTTATTCTGCTTAGAAAGTTTCGACAACAAGGTACAAAAAATCGATAAATATACATGATATCTAATTTAGAAAAAAAATTACTATATAAACATATAGTAACTCTTCTATTTTATTATTTTTTTGATTTCTTGATAAATATGTTCTTCTACATTATTTTTTGCAATTTTTCTAGCACTTATCCCCATTTCTTGCATCTTTTGTGGATTACTAATGATATTTTGTATTTTCTGATTTAATTTTTTTGCAGTTAAATCTTTATCTAATATAATATTAGCAGCTCCTACTTTTTCTAATACTTTTGCATTATATTCTTGATGATTTTCAGTGGCATATGGAAATGGTATGAATATAGCTGGCTTTCCTACATTAGCAATTTCTGTAATTGTCATTGCTCCGCTTCTTGATACTACTAAGTCAACTGTATTTAGCACTTCCTCCATATTATATATGTATGGTACAATTTTTGTTGTTTTCATATTTTGTACATCAATTTGTTTTTCTTCTAGTTGCTTTTTGATACTTTCATAACCAGTAGCCCCTGCAGCCCATAAAATATTATAATCCTTGTTCATCTTTTCAGTTATTATATTTACAAGACTCTCGTTAATACTTCTTGCTCCTTGGCTTCCTCCAAAGAAAAGTACAATTGGTAACCCATTGTTTAAACCTAAACCTTGTTTTAAATCATTTTTTTGTATTTGTGTCATATTCATATATTTTACTTTAGTAGGTGTTCCTGTTACTACCACTTTTTTTGCCTTTGGCAGTCTTTCTTTTGCTTCCCTGAAGCCTGTTAATATTAAATCTGCTTTTTTAGATAATAACTTTACTGCCATGCCAGGAAAAGCATTACTTTCATGTAGTACTACCGGTACTTTACATTTTTTTGCTGCTATTCCTGTTGCTATACAAATATAACCTCCTGTTCCAATGACTATATCTGGTTTTAGTTCTTGTATTATTTTTTTAGCTTGCGATACAGACCTCATTGTATGATATAGTCTTTTTACATTATCTAAATTTATTTTTCTATTGATTCCATAAGCATTAACTGTTCTTAGCTCATATCCTGCTCTTGGCACTAAGTCATTTTCTAAACCACGTGGTGTACCAATGAATGTAATTTGAGAATCTGGCTCTTGCCTTTTAATTTCATTAGCTATTGCGATTCCCGGATTTATGTGTCCGCCTGTTCCTGCTGCTGCAATCACTACTTTCATAAATTTCCTCCTATTTTATACTTTTGCACCATTTCTTGATATATTTAATAAAATTCCTACACATGTTAATACAATTAATAATGCGGTTCCTCCATAACTAATGAAAGGTAAAGACATTCCTGTTACCGGCATAGAGGATGTTACTACGGCAATGTTAATCAGCGCTTGAATTCCTATTAAAGAAGTAATTCCCACCGCCATAAGACTTCCAAATGTATTATCCGCTTTCATAGAAGTTAGTAGTCCTCTCCATATAAATAATCCAAACAGGGTTATGACTACTACACATCCTACAAAACCTAGTTCTTCTGCAATTATGGCAAATATGAAGTCATTGTGTGGTTCTGATAGGTATAGATATTTTTGCTTACTTTCTCCCAAACCTACACCAAATAAACCTCCTGAACCTATCGCATACAAACTTTGTATAATTTGCCAACCACTATCTGTTGGATCTGCCCATGGATCTAAGAATGCTGTGATTCTCTCCATTCTAAAATCCCCTTTACCGTGTTGTTTGTGCTAATACAAATATACCTATTACTAATACCGCTATTCCACAGGCTCCTACTGTTAAAAAATATCTCATTTTAGTTCCCGCCATAATCATCATTACACATACAATTAATCCTATTACGATAATGGCACTTAAATGATCTTGAATAAAGAATAATATAGCAACTGGTGGAATTAAAAATGCTAGTGGCTTAACAAATCCTCCTACAAATGTATGCATCTCGTTTTTATGTTGTGTGAAATATCCTGCATAAAATACAATTAATAGAATTTTGGCAATTTCTGACGGTTGAAATCTTCCTATAATAGGTAATTCAATCCACCTTTTTGCTCCTTTTGCTTCACTTCCTAGTCCTGGTATACTTACAGAAATTAGTGCAATGATAGCCAATATATACGCTATTTTATAAAATTTTCGGTATTTTTTATAGTCTATTTTAGAGACCAATAGCATAACTAAAATACCTACACCTGCAAAAATTGCTTGACGAATAACATAATAGTAACTATTTCCTGTTATAGAAAGAGAATATGGTGCACTTGCAGAAAGTACCATAACCACTCCAATTGCTAGTAACAAGATAACAATTATAAATAATATAAAATCAAATGGCTTTTTTTCTGTTCTTGCTATATTTTTTATTTTATTAACCATTTTCTCTTTCCTTTCTTTTTATATTGCCCATACTCCTATAATACATGCGATTAAAGTAATACAACTAAATATCGTTACCACTTTATTTTCTTTCCAGCCAGATAATTCAAAATGATGGTGTAACGGAGCCATTTTAAATACTCGATTTCCTGTTTTCTTAAAATAACTAACTTGAATAATTACTGATAAAGTTTCTAATATTGGTACTATTGCTAATATTAATAGTATAAATGGCATTTTTAAATATAGTGAAATTGCTGCAACTGCCCCTCCTAGCATAAGCGATCCCGTATCTCCCATCATTACTTTTGCTGGATATAAGTTAAATACTAAAAATCCTAAACAAGTTCCCGCAAGCATACTTCCAAATATGGTTACTTCTTTTACATCAAATACAATGGCAATAACTGTTAATGCTGTTAATATAATGGTAGTAACACTACTAGATAATCCATCTATTCCATCTGTTAAGTTAATTGCGTTGGTCGTTGATAACATCACTAATATAGCAAGTGGTACATATAACCATATAGGAAGTGAAATATATATTTTAGCAAATGGTATATAGATATCTGTTCCTATATGCAAAATATTAGTTAAATATAAAGTATATGCTACTGAAATAATCAATAGTCCTATCATCTTAGCCGTTGGACTAAGTCCTTTTGTGTTCTTTAATACTAATTTTTTAAAATCATCTATAAATCCTATCAATCCAAATCCTAATGTTAATAGTAACATCGGTAGCAAATGATTTGCTACATCTGGCTCTTTTGTTCTATAATAAAAATAAATTCCTATACATACAATAATGCTAGTTAGCATCATAATAATTCCACCCATTGTTGGTGTTCCTTGCTTTTTCAAATGTGACCTTGGTCCATCATCTCTTTCTATTTGCCCTATTTTTAGCCTTCTTAATAAAGGTATCACTATCATAGATATGATTAATGTTATGATAAATGATAGCCCTAATACTTTTACTTGAAAATCCATTAAACTCTCTCCTATTTTGCTTTTGATTTTTGCTCTAGTTCTTCTATTATTTCATTTACAATAATTCTTTCATCAAAAGGATATTTTTTTCCATTTATTTCTTGATATGGTTCATGACCTTTTCCTGCAAGTACAATAATATCCTTTTTATCTGCCATATTTATAGCATAACGAATGGCTTCTCTTCTATCTACAATACATATATATTTTCCTTTTGTCTTTTTTATTCCTTCTTCAATTTGCTCAACAATCTTTTCTGGGTCTTCTGTACGAGGATTATCCGAAGTAATAATCGTAAAATCTGCAATTCTGCCTGAAATTTCTCCCATAATTGGTCTTTTACCTGTATCTCTATCTCCTCCGCAACCAAATACAGAAATAACTTTTCCTCTTGTATAAGATTTAACTGCATTTAAAATATTTTCTAAGCTTTCTGGTGAGTGAGCATAGTCAATCATAATGGTTAGTTCTTTTTTATTATTCACTAGTTCTGATCTTCCTGGTACTCTTACTTCTTCTAATGCTTCTTTTATATTTTCTGCATTTGCTCCTAATTTTTGTGCTACACAAATAGCAGCAAGAGAATTATATACACTAAATCTACCTGGAATGCAAGTTTTTATACGCTCATTTTGTGTTCCTATTTTTACTTTAAAGTCTACATAAGAATTAGTAATCGTTATATCTTTTGCAAGTACATTACAATAATTATCTATTCCATAAGTCGTAATATTGCATTCTGGTACTAATTTTGGTATTTTAGCTGAGTAAATATCATCTGCATTGACAAAACCTACTTTACACATTTTAAATAGTTGTAATTTAGAGTTAAAATAATCTTGCATGTCGGGATGTTCTTTAGTACTAATATGATCTTCTGAGAAATTAGTAAATACGCCTATATCAAAGTCACAACCTGCAACTCTATTTAATTTTAGACTTTGTGAAGATACTTCCATAACTACGGCATCACATTTTTCTTCTACCATTTTAGCAAAAATTTCTTGTAGTTTATTACTTTCAGGAGTTGTTCTATCACTATCTTCTAGTTTTTTATCTCCAATATATACAGCAATTGTTCCAATTAATCCTACTTTTAGTCCTGCTTTTTCCAAAATTGCTTTTGTCATAAAAGAAGTGGTAGTTTTTCCTTTTGTTCCTGTAATTCCAATTAATTTCAATTTTTTAGATGGATTATGATAAAAATTACATGAACATATTGCTAGAGCATATCTTGTATCCGGTGCTACAATGATAGTTACATCTTCTGGAATTTCTTTAACAATTTGTAAATTGCTATCTTGTTGTAGCATGACTACTTTTGCTCCTTGTTCTATAGCATTTTTTATATATTCGTGTCCATCTGCATCAAATCCTTTAATTGCTATAAACATTCCATTTGCTTTTACATTTCTAGAGTCTTTTTCTATATGTGTAACATCTACATCTAGGCTTCCTTTTACTTTTAAACCCTCTAAGCCTACTAAAATTTCTCTTAAAATCATAAAATTCTCTCCTCTTATTTTTATTTTAAGTCCCTTTTTGTCGTTTACATTATATAACTAATATATGCTTTTGTAAAGAAAATTTTTCATTTTAATATATTCTGGTTAAATACCAATGCACTATATAGAAATAACACATCTTGCGTTGTAAAATCCACATACTTATCTAATAACTGGCTTGACATATAACGAATATCAATTAAGGTGATTTTTTGATAATGATTAATGAGCAGTGGTGCAATACTACTTCCAAAAGAATCTCTAAACAGTAACAATTCTTGATTATTCTTAGCATCTGGATTTTCTATAGTAATTAAAGGTGTTGCCCCTGATAAAAATATATCATATTTATCAGAAGATGTTTGATATTTTTCTAAGTCATATACTTTTCCTTGTTTTTGCGTTTCTATATTTTGCGTAATACACTTTTCAATCGTTTCATTTGTTAAGTATCGCAAAGTATCTGGTTCTACTGGCAAACCTAATTGCCCATAATATACTCCATAAAAGTCACCTGCTTCTTGCAATGTATAATTTTCCTTACTTGTTATTGGTAAATTCATTTGCTTTTCTATTTGATTTACCACTGGCAGAATATTTTCTTGTTTCCAATGTGTATCTGTTTTGTAATAATCTTGTATCGTGAGAGTTGAGAATAAGTCAATATATGTTAAATTTCCTAACTCTTTTTGAATGATTTGTTTCATTGCTTCATAATCCATTTTTAAATATTCTTCTGGTAGAAAGTAATTTTTGTCTGGAATAATGGCATAATATACATTGCTTTTGCCCTGTAAATATTTTTGATAAATATTTTGAATTGTTTTGGCAGATTTTTCTACTGAAGCTTTATTTAGTGGATATTCGATTTTATATATGCAATCCTCTAAAAGAAATAATCCATTATTATCTTTTTGTCTTAATATTTGTGTATGAAACATATTTTTTATTCCTCTTAACGAATCTCTTCCTATAAATTGATCCATAGCATATTCTTCAAATTCATCTGATACATTAGCATCCAAGAGTTTTTGTAGTGTAATTTGAGGAAATTGTGCTAATTTTCTTCTTTCAGAGACAGATATAGATTCATCTTGTTTTATAATATTTCCCAAAAATACTCCTAACAATATAACAACAAAACCGATAGTGATTATTTTTTCCTTCATTTTTATCCTCCTAGAATCTAAAGTATAAGAATGGATTAAATGATCCATCAATAATGTAGCTTGTACAAAGAATTAATACAATAAAAAGAAATATTGGTTCTAGTACATTCTGTAATTTTCTTAATTTTTCGTGATTTATCCAATTCCTTAAAATAGGGGTTGCTCCTATACATCCTACGATGATAATTACTGCATAACTTTTAGCATAATATATGCTTTCTAGCGAAAACATTGGTACATTTCCAATTCCTATTAACCCACCTATATTTTCTACAATTTGTGTAACTCCTTCTCCATTGAAAATAATAAAGCTTATCATAACAATTAAATTGGTATATATGATTCCTATTATTTTAGGAAGCTTTTGTAAGTATTTGAGTAAGAAAATTTTCTCTATAATGAGTAAAATTCCAAAATATAATCCCCATATAATAAAGTTCCAAGCTGCACCATGCCATAATCCTGTTAAAAACCACACAATTAAAATATTGCGAATCCATTTTAGTCGGCTTACTCTGTTTCCTCCTAAAGGTATATATACATAGTCTCTAAACCACGTACTTAATGATATATGCCATCTTCTCCAAAAATCCGTTATACTTGTTGCTATATATGGGTAATTAAAGTTTTCTAAAAAGGTAAATCCAAACATTTTTCCTAGTCCTATTGCCATATCTGAATAACCTGAAAAGTCAAAGTATATTTGTAACATGGCGGCTATAGCATATAACCAATAAAATAATACACTTTTTTCATCACTTGCTAAAAAAACAGTAGTTAATTCGCCTAATACATTAGCAATTAAAACTTTTTTTCCTAATCCTATAATAAATCTTCTCACACCCAAAGCAAAGTTTTGTATGGTATATTCTCTTTTTTCTAGTTCTTCTGCTATTGTTTGATATCTTACAATAGGTCCTGCTATTAATTGTGGAAATAAAGAAACATATGTTGCTAATTTTAAAATATTTTTCTGTACTTTTACCTCTCCTTTATATACATCTGCTAAATAACTTATCATTTGAAATGTATAAAAAGAAATTCCTATTGGTAAAATTACATGAATCAAATCTATTTTTTGTGATAACCATAAGTTAATATTTTGTATGATAAAGTCCGCATATTTGAAATATACTAATAGCCCTAGACTTACAATAATTGATAATATAAAAAATATTTTTTTATATGGCGTATCTCGATATTTATCTATTAAAATTCCAAAGAAATATGTACTTGCAATAGAAAAAGCCATAAGAAATACATATATGGGTTCTCCATAAGTATAAAAAATAAACGATGCTACTAACAAAACAAGATTCTTTATTTTGTTCGGTACTATATAATATATAGCAAGTACAATTGGTAAAAAATAAAATAAAAAAGTAATACTTGAAAAGACCATTTTCCCCTCCATTTAATAAAACCTTGAAGTTATTCAAGGTTTTATGTATTTATTGTTCCATTGGATCTACCGAAGAAAAATCTGATTCTGTTTTTTCGTATTCTTGTCCGATAGAACCTGCTAATTGTTTAAACTTTTCATAAATTGGCTTTGCCCATTCTTCACTAGCCATTACTAAACAAACTACATCTCCACTACTAGTTGCATAAATTTTTTCTGCTGATACACAAATCCATTTTGCTGGATTAATTTGTTCTGACATCATTTTAGCGATATTGTTTGCATCTACCCCATCTTTTACTTTGGCAAGTACAAATGAATACGCTTGAGAACTCATCATTGGCTCTGATACCGCAAGAAATTCTAAAGAATCTCCATTTTCTAATCCAGTTACGGCTTGTACACTATTTGCATCGGAAGTTTCCACTATAGTTGTATTTAAAGAAGATAATAGGTTATCTTGTCCCTCATATACCTCTTCAATTAGTTGTGATAAGTCTTCTGCCGTTTCAATTGGCTTTAAGTTTGTTTTTGGCTGCATGTTTAATACTACTATTGCTAAAATAATAGCTACTACAGCAATAATTGCTACTATGGCAATTATGATTTTTGTTTGCTTCTTCATATGCTTTCCTCCTCTTCTTTTACTATACCATATCTATATTAGATATGCAATAACCTTAAAAAGTTTTATTCTGGGTAAATTTTGGAATAATTTTTTAAAATAGTATAATAGGCATTAATATGATGTTGGACATCATCAATTCTAATTCTAAAATTAGTAGTTCGTTTAAAAAATGCATATAAAATTCTACTTGGTTCATTAAAATACATAGCGTATTCTGGGTAAAAGAATCCATTTAGTTGTTTTTCTGATACCTGCTCAATCATACTAACTAATTTATCTTTATCAAAGTAAGATACATCTATTTCATTTTCAACAGCTCGATAATATATTTCTAAGCCTGTTGCTAATAACTCTAAATTAGTAGGAGAACCATATAAATCATCTAGCATTTCGTTATAATTTTGTGTCATATTTCTTAACCCTAGTTCAAAATATTCTTCATTTGGTAGATATGTTGTAATTTCATTAACACTATATTGTACCCACTGATCTCTGTATTGCTCATATTCATTTTCTACAAAGTAATTCATAGATTTTTGTGCTGCTTGTAGGTACTTTTCATCTTTTGTATACTCATATAATTTTAATAAAGCAAATGTCGCTTCTCCATCGTAATATGTTGTTCTATATTCTTGCTTTTCTTTGAAAGTAGGATATTCATATACATGGTAATAAGAACCGTTCTCATTTTGCATTTCTAAAATTCCATTTGCTAATTTTATTGCTATTTCTTCATAAGCGTTTGTTTGGAATGTTTGCATATATTCTACTAACATGAGTAGTCCTATTCCATTAGCACCTAGCTTTAATTCATTGTCTTTTTCCTCTAATATGAAAGCTGTATTTTCGTCTTTTTCTTTAACCGCATTTTCTACTACATATTGAATAGCTAAGTCTATTTTTTGCTTTAATTTCTCTTCTTTCGTTAGACTATATGTTTGTATCATACTCCAAGTAGTTCCCTCATGTCTTAAAATGTTATAGTCTTCTTCTTCTACTTGTTCTATTGGATAATAATTATATACAAAAGAGCCATCTTCTTTTACATTATTTTTTAAATAATTGGTTGCATTCTTTAAGTTACTTTCAATTTCGTCTTTTTCTAATCCATCTGTCATTCTTCTTCCATATCCATTTCCTGTTGTGTATGTAGAATAGCTGTTGCCTGCATCGTAAAAATAACTAACGCATTGAAATAAAATAAGCTGTTCTGGTTCTTCTTCTAATGTTAACATGCCTTTATTCGATGTACTTAAGTATTCTCTTAAATTATCATAATCAATATCATTGGTTGAGTAATCTATAATTTTATTACTATTTAATTCTGCTTCTAGTAATGCCACTTCATAGTTTTTTGAAAATGAAATTCCCCTTCTAAAGCAAAATTTTTCCACATCATATATATAAGAATATAAATCTGATGCTGCAATTTCTTGTTCCTCTTTTACTATATCTACTTTAATATATTTAGGTTCTATCTCTTCTTGCATAATTTTTTGTTTTGCTTTTTGCATAGCTTCACTTAAAGAGTTTCCACTTGCATTTCTTACAATGACTTTTTGTTTTCCATCACTAATAGAAATAAATACCTGTTTACATTCTTCTAGGTCTTTATTTTTTAATACTTCTGCTTGTATTCTACTTATTTCGTAATCTAATTGTATTGTATCTATATGATTTAGTGTCAATCCTACCATTGCTACCATGATTACTATTAGAATGATAATTCCTATTTTTTTACTCATGTAACCACCCCGTTTTTATTTTACTATTAGTTTTATAGAAAAGCAAGCAATAAGCACTCACTTTTTTTGCGGGTGCTTATTGCTTACTTTCATTTCCAGGTATGATTATTTCTTTGTAAATTTTGTTTAATACTTTCTTGTACAAATTGCTGATATTCACTTCGAAGTGTCTGTATCTGAGCTCTTTCATAGATTTTTTTAGAATATATATATTTAACATTTATAGACTCAGAAATTCGAATAACTTTATAGTGAATAAAAGTAACACATGATTGTTTTTTGAAGGAACAAAGATACACATCATCTCCTAAACTCAATTCAATAACATCATGATTTGGCTTTACTTCCTCTCCATTCCGGAAAACTTTAATTATTTTTTGATTTGTGTATGGATTTTTTAGAATGAGTCTCCCATTTTCTAAAGTAACAGAATTGAGAGTAGTATAAGTATTCTTATGCTTATCTTTAGCAGATTCTTCATTTTCTTTATATGTTTCATAAAGTATGTGTTCTATGCCATACATTCTGGCTTCTATTGCCTTTGTTTTATCTGCTGTTAATAGAATACTTTTTTTATGTTTTATTCCATACTCGTATAAACTATCTCTGTAGCCAGTTCCTTTTTGAACCGGAACTGCCATATACTCATTCGGGTTGCTGTAAATTAAGTCAATTAAAGATTTTGCTACATCTCCTATCTTTCCTTCTTCTCGTTTGCTAACTCGTAAAGAGTCAAGTGCTCCTTTAAGAAAGATTTTAGGAATTCCACTATTATCTATGCTGAGAATTTTTAGTATTCTTGGTACAAAAACTAAACTCTCTGCATCTATAATCAGTTGTTTTTCGGGAGTATTTAGCCGTTTGTTTTCGGCTATTTTCTCTTGTATTTGTTGTTTTGTTTCCGGAGATGTTTTTAACGTTACCTGCATACAGGTATATTCCATCCCCAGCTTTTTAGCTAGCTCTGCCATAGAAGTAATTTCTTCTGTACAGGCCATTTTAATTTTTATTAAATCTTCTTGTATTTCTTTTTGAGTTCTTCTACTCCGTTTTTCCATTTTCTTCTCCTTACATAATAAGTATTTTTCTTGCGTCTAAAATTTACATCATACCTCCTTTTAATTTTTAATTTAAAATTAAATATTTACACGCATCTCATATATTATATCATGTTAACATAAATTTGTAAATATTTTACTGTAAATAGATTTTGCTTCCTTTATTTACAGTAATTCCACTTTTTGGTGTTTGCTCATTTACTGTTGTTTCTTCTTCATTTTCAATTTCTTGTTCTAATACAGGTTCTAATCCTAATTCTTTTAAAGTCTTTTTGGCTTCTGCGTAATTCATGCCCTCTACATTAGGAATTTGAATTTGTTCAACGTTTTCTATTTGTTCTTCATTATCTTTCTTTGCCTCCAAATATGGCAATACCTCCGATAAAATCTGTCCTCCTACTGGTGCTGCCACACCACCTCCTTGTATTATGCCCCACTTATCGCAGTCAATTTTAAAAATTAAAAATAATGTCTATTCTATTTTCTGAATATACTTCTATTCTATCTATTAATTTTTTTAAGAAATCATTTGTCATGTAATTCTCTTTTTTAAATTTTTGTACAATTTCTTTGATTTGTTTTTCTTCTATCTTATTTTTCCCATCTTGTTCTAATTTTTCTATTAATTTTTTGTATGTTATTATTTCTTTTTTTGCTTTTTCATATTCTGTTTTAAATTTTTCTACTGTTATGTACTTTTCGCACTTTTCTTTATATACTTTACTCTTTTTTCTCTCCAATTTATCTATTTCATTTTTATATGCTGTAATCTTTTTCATATCTTCATGATTTGCTTTATAGTAGTCAATTACTTTACTTGTTATTTCTATTAAGTTTAACCTTTCCATAACTTCATTTTTTACTATTTTATTCAATTCTTTTTCTTTAATATGAATTTTGTTGTTGCATCTTTTTTTATATAATAGACTACAATGAAAACTTGCACTTTCATATAAGAAGTTTTTTTTATCTGCTGACTTATATACTTGATATTGTAATTTTCTTTTACAATGACCGCAATATACTAAATCTTGAAGTAGATAATATTGTTTTACTGCTTTCTTTCCTTTTTTTCTTCTTTTTATTTCTTGCACCTTATTATATATTTGTTTATCTATTATAGCCTCATGTGTATTTTCTTTCATTATCCAACTATCTCTATTTTTATTTTCTATACATTTTTTTGTTAAATAATTGGTCTCATATTTATTCATTACGGTATTCCCCATATAAAATGGATTTTTTAAAATGCTATTTATTTGTTCTGCATTCCAGTTTTTAGAATAATTTTTCATTTTCATATATCTACTTGGTGTTTTAATTTTTTTACTATCTAAATATTCTGCAATTTGCCTGCTTGTTTGTCCATTGATATACATTTCATAAATTTTTCTTATATTATCTGCTACATTTTCATCTATCACAATTTTGTGTTTATTACCTTCATCTTTTTTATATCCATAGGGAGCATAATACTCTACAAATTCCCCTATTTCCTTCATTATTTTTTTGTTGGCTCTTACTTTTTTAGATATATCTGTAATATAATATTGATTTGCAATTCCTCGAAGCATTATTGTATCATCTATTTCATATCTTTCTCCACTATCTATAAACTCTGTTACTGAAATAAATCTTATATCATTATCTGGAAAAAATATTTCTGTATACCATCCCGTTTTATTTTTATTACGAGTGAGTCTGCTTATATCTTTTACAATCACCATATTAATATATCCTCTTGATATATCTACCATCATTTGGTCTAGTGCTGGTCGCGAATTCAATATTCCAGAATAACCATTATCTATGTATTCTTTAACTATTTTATAACCATTTTTCATAGCATATTGAGTCGTTATTTCTCTTTGAGCCTCTATGCTATTATTTTCTTCAGTATGTTTATTGGATAATCGCAAATATATGCCTGCTTTATACTCTTTCATGCAATCCTTCCTCATTTAAAATATCATATCTATAATTAATATAGATTTGATTATCTTTATCAATTTGAATATCATAAATTAGTTCTGATATCATATCTCTATTTATTTTTTTAGTATTCACTATAGTGTTTATTTCCTTTTCACTTATCATAGGTTGGCATTCTTCTTCTTTTTGTAATATTGCTAATTCTTTCTTGATTCTATTTTTTTCATTAGACTTTTCTTTATAGTATTTTTTGTAGTCATCTTCCTCTAACAGTTCTTGTTTATAATCTAAATAAAGCGTTTTTATCTCATCTTCTATTTTGGTTAGTTCCTTATTTAATAATTTTTTATTATTTTCTTTACTCATCATATTTTCATGATATACTTTTACCATAAATTGCTTTACTTTTTCTCTATCTATATGTTTTTTTATTACTTCTTTTATATTTTTATCTATTATTTCATTGAGAATTGCTTCATCTATTCCTTTACTAGCTCTTATGCAATTTTTTCCTCTATATTTTTTTAGTCCATTTAAACAGCAGACTTTTTTTGATTTTATTTCATCTTTATTTTTTTTATATTCTACTTTTAATGTCATTTTTGCTCCACATTCTTTACATTTCACAATTCCATTTAACTCCCACTCGTGCTTTTTTCTTTTTATTGTTTTATTCATTTTTTTTAATCTTTGCACTTTGAAAAAAAGATCTTCTGCAATAATTGGTTGGTGTGTGTTATATACTATCTTCCAATCTTCAGGATGAATGTATTTTACTTTTTTAGATTTGTAACTCAAATTGATTCTTTTTCCATACTCTGTATGTCCTAAATATACTTTATTACATAACATTTTCCTCAATGTATCTTCTCTCCATTTATATCTGCTTTCTCCATTGTTTTTATTATTATTTGGACTAGGAATTTTTTCATTATTTAAGTTTTTTACTATTTCTGTAAGAGTTTTTCCTTTGCTATATTCATTATATATTCTTTTTACAATTCTTGCTTCTCCTTCATTTATAACTAATTTATGCTTGTCTGCTGTCGACTTTTTATATCCATAAGGAGCAATAGCCCCTAAAAACATTCCTTTTTCTTTTCTTGCCCATATGCTGGATTTTATTTTTTTTGAAATATCTTTACTATACCAATCGTTGATAAGTGTTTTGAATTGTATCATATCATTATTTGAATTTTTTGTGCCTGTATCTACATTGTCTAATACCGATATATATCTTATATCTTTTTCCAAAAAATATAGCTCTATATAATAATTGGCCTCAAAACTATTTCTTGAAAGTCTAGACAAATCTTTCGTAATAATACAATTAATTTTTCCTCTTTCTACATCTTGAATCATTCTTTGAAAGTTTGGTCTATTTGTATTAAGACCTGTATAGCCATCATCTATATAATAATCTACTATGATGAATTCTTCTCCTAACTCTTTTACTTTTGTTTCGATTATGTTCTTCTGACTTACTATACTATCACTTATCTCCTTATCTCCATCTTCTTGTGATAATCTTAAGTATGCTGCAACTTTATGAATCGGTTCTTTGTACAATAGATTTGTACTATTCTGATTAAAATCTAGTTGATTTTTATTATATTTCCCATTCATTATTTTAAAACCTCTTTTTAATTTTAATTAATCTGCGAAATGATATATTGACATATTACATCATATAATTTATCTATATTTTGAGTATCTTCTACACACCTTACTATTGCAGTATATTTCTTATTGTTTATTTCATATATTGTTTTCTTTTCTTCCTTCATTGTTATACACACCTCCTTCTCTCTTAAAGATTATTAGTATTTGGATACATTTATAACCATTTTTTCATTTATCCTTAATATATAAAAATAGACTTAAGGTCATGTTTTACAACCTTAAGTCTAGAATCTTTTAGCTTCCTTTTTTGCTAAATATTATTTTTTTTATTCTGTAATTCTTTCAATCTTATATATGTAATGATTGCTACGATAATAATCCCTAATGCCATTATTAAAATGCTAGTATCTTCTGTTCCTGTTTGCGGTAAAGATCCATCTGCTATAGTATTATCTAATGTATTAGCGTTGGAGGTATTTCCTTGATTTGGTTCTTCTTCTGGTTTCTGTTCTTCACCTTGTTCTGGTTTTTCTTCCGGCTTCTGTTCTTCACCTTCTTCTGGTTTCTCTTCCGGCTTCTGTTCTTCACCTTCTTCTGGTTTTTCTTCCGGCTTCTGTTCTTCACCTTCTTCTGGTTTTTCTTCCGGCTTCTGCTCTTCACCTTCTTCTGGTTTCTCTTCCGGCTTCTGCTCTTCACCTTCTTCTGGTTTCTCTTCTGGCTTCTGTTCTTCACCTTCTTCTGGTTTCTCTTCTGGATTTTCGCTCTCTTCCTTAATCCAGTTTACTGTTGCAGTTGCTGTTCCCCTATTACCAGCTTCATCTATGAACTCAAATGTAAAACTACCATTTTCTTTAAATACATAAGTATCTTTTCCTGCATTATTCGTTATGGTAACTTTTTCACTAAAATCTAACACTGTTGCTGTTACTGATTGATTAGTTTCTTCTTCTATGTCATATGAAATGCTAGCAGTAGGTGCTGTTTTGTCAATCCAATTAACAGTAGCAGTAGCTGTACCTTTATTTCCATATTGGTCCTCAAATTCAAAAGTAAATTCATCATTTTTTGTAAACACATATGTATCTTTTCCAGAATTGTTAGTAATTTTTATTTCTGTACTTGGATTTACTAGTGTAGCTGTAACATCTAAGTTGGTTAATTCTTTTATATTATATATAATTTCAGCAGTTGGCTTTTTAGTTTTGCTTATGTCTTCATATAAATTAATCATAGCTGCTGAAATAAAATTTCTTCCATCACCATAGTTTTGGGTTGCAACTAATTTTACATATTGTGCTTTTACAGATTCCTCAAGAACGATGGTTTTAGAAGTAGCAGTATTTGCCCAATTAGTTATTATACTAACTTCTGTCCATTCTGTTCCATCTTCACTTATAAGTAGTTTTCCCTCTTTTACTCTTCCATTATTTCCACTTTGTCTTGGTACATATTCTAATGCGGATAAATATACTGGTTCATCTAATTTTATTGTGATATATCTTTCTGCATCATTCCCATTCCAGTTACTATGCCATATTGTATTTATATTGCCATCAATTGCCTTCTGTGCCTCTGCATTATGTCCTGGTTCTTCACTAGATACTTGATAAATAGATAATCTATCAATAGAAATATATTTATCAAGTATCTAGTGAAGAACCAGGACATAATGCAGAGGCACAGAAGGCAATTGATG
>CALWZX010000021.1 GCA_944386125.1 uncultured Clostridia bacterium
TTTCTGGAAAAACAACATTGAATTTTTTTATCAATTTAATTTTGTATTTTTTTATCAATTTTATATTGACTTTTACACTATAACAAAATCGGCAAAGATGGGCTTAATCATTTAATTTTATTTTTATTTGCAACGTCCATTGTCATTTATGAGGATGCATCTGAATTGGAAGAAAATCCTAACAGTAACTTGATTTACCTTGATGGTTATCTCTGCAAATCACCAATATACAGAAAAACATTTTTAGGAAGAGAAATATCTGATTTACTCATTGCAGTTAATCGCCCTTACAGGAAATCAGATTATATTCCTTGTATTACATGGGGTAGAGTTGCAAGATGGGCATCTGGTCTTGAGGTTGGAAATCGTGTACAACTCTATGGTAGAATCCAGAGCAGGATTTATTATAAGAAACTGTCTCCTGATTCAGATATCACTGAACCAAGAACTGCTTATGAAATTTCCATAATGCAAATTCAAATAGTTGATAACTAGAGTAATCTGACAGTAGAAGAATTTTTCTAAAAATTAGGGAGGATGCATATAAAAAGCTCCTCCCCTTTCCTAATAAAAATAACAAAAATAATAAAAAAGTACTTACATTAAATAAAAAAATAACTTTTAAAATTATAAATCCAAAAGAAACACAACCTATTTTTATTACTTTAAATATATCCTCTCTAATAGTTTGTTTTATGTGTCCATTAATGAGTTTTTTTGCAACTATATTATTTAACTATACAGGAATGGAAAATTTATTTACTACATGGTTACAAATTTCTGTTAGAAATTTTCCAATGGCATTATGTTGGCAAATATTTTATGCTGGTCCATTTGTACGATTTATTTTTAGAAAAATATTTGCTAAACAACTAGCAAAATAGTATGCGAATTACAATAAATTTAATCGTAACCACCCGTGAACGGCAATGTCAACAAAAAATAAGGTTTCAATTAAATTTCTGAAACCTTATTTTTGCTATTTAGTTGCCTGAAGTTGTAAAAAAACAAACTCAAACCTTTATTTACATTATTATCGACATTTTCTATTATGCTACTTTTATTCCTGTATCTACAACTTCTCTTATAAAAGGATTTGAAATCTTTTTATAATCTTCTGTTGTTATTGGGTGTGGTTCAATTCTAGTATCTATTTTCCAAGTCAATCCGATTAGTTTTGCACCATCTTCGATAAGATCCTTAAAATCGCTTGAAATAATTGCTATATCTATATCGCTATCTTCATTTTCCGTTCCTTTTGCATAAGAGCCAAATAATATTATTGCTTCTATTTTATAATATTGACTTATTTTCTCTATATATTTTTTTATTGAGTCCATTATTCTGCTATCAATAGTTCTTTTAACCATTTTCTTACCTCCTCAATATTTTTTACTTGTTTTGAAGTATATTCATCTGTGCATTTTTGCTTAAAATTTTCTTTGTAATCATCATATCTCGCACTTATATTAAATTGAGTAATGATTTGTAATTTTTCAACTTGCTCATCTGTTAAATCTAAATTACATTTTTCAGCCAAGGCTAATAAATTATGAGATTTTATTGTATATGGATTTTCTTCATTTTTCTTTGCATATAATCCTTTTAATAACTTTTCTATAACTAAATGTCCTAAAAACAAAGTCCATGTATTCTTTTTATTTTTATACATTACTTGCATTGCATCATAATCTTCATCACTACTATTTACCCAGTATTTTATTAAATTTATATTATCCATCTTTTCCTCCTTTGAAAAAAATATTATTATAAAATTTTTTATTTTCAATTAACTGTAAATATATTATTAGTAGTTATATATGATTTTTGCAAATAGATTAATAAAAACACTACATGTTGCTTTGGAACGGCAATGTAGTGTTTTTTACTATATACCTTCTATTGAAACTGCAAAACCGCCAACAAAAAAGTAATAGTTTGTTTTAAATTAGCTTGGTTGCGGGGGGAGGACTCGAACCTCCGACCTTTGGGTTATGAGCCCAACGAGCTGCCAACTGCTCCACCCCGCGATGTACTAATATAGTATAACTCGTATTCATAGCAAAGTCAATACTTTGAAGTATTTTTTCTAAAAATTCCTTCTTTTTTGTTATCTTTCGCTATTGCTTATACTATATTATACACTTTTTTCCTATTAAATATTCCTTTTTATATAAAAAACATGATAGTTTATTCTCTTATTTTCTTTATCGCGTCTGGAATACATCTTACTGTATCTGATGCTATCATACTAATATCTGTATACCTTTCTTGTGCTATTTCTCCAGAAAGTCCATTAATATATGCTGCAGTAGCTACAGTAAAAGTATCTGGCTTTTGAAAACCTAATAAACCTACTATTATTCCTGATAATATATCTCCGCTTCCGGCTGTTGCCATACCTGGGCAACCTCTTTTTACTAAATAAACTATCTCACCATCTGTTACTATAGTTGTTGGTCCTTTTAGCAATAATATTACCTGTTCCCTTTTAGCAAATTCTTTTGCTATAGCTATAGTATTATCTTTTATATCTTCTATATTTATTTTACTAAGTCTTTCAAATTCTTTTACATGTGGAGTTAATATTACTTTACAATTTGTATGTTTTATTATATCTTTATTCATTCTGGCTAATGTATTTAATCCATCTGCATCTATTACTATTGGAATACTATACTCTTGAAGTATATATGATAATATCTTTTCATATTGATCACTTTTTCCCCATCCCATTCCAATTGCTAATGCTTTTATTTTATCTAAGCTATCTTTTATTTGCTGCTCATGAAATACCATTTTGTCGTTTTCATCATCTATCGTATATAATGTTTGTTCTACTATGTATGGCGCAACTATCTTAGCAATTCCTTTTGGTATAATAATTCGTACAACTCCACATCCTGCTCTTAATGCTGATAAACTTAAATTTGCCAATTTTATTGCACCAGAATATTCTAAACAGCCACCCATTATCCCAACATAACCATAATCACCTTTATTGGTATTACTTAATCTTTCTGTAAATTTTTGCTTGATGTCTACTTTTTCTATTTCAAATACATTATTTTCTATTTCTTTCATATAAACCTCTTTTTAAAATAAACTAATTTGTGGATTTAGGATAAATTTTAATTGGTTATATACTTGATATGTTATTTCTACATCTTCTAGACCTCTATGAGCATTACTATAATCTACATGAAATCTTTTGGCAAGAGTTCCTAATTTATAGTTAGTGCTATCAGGAACTGCTTTTTTTGCTATTTGCATAGTATCTATATAGTCATTTGTTAAATAGGTTTGCAAATATTTTTTACATTTTTCATTAATAAATGCAATATCAAAATTCACATTATGACCAATAATAACTTGGTTCCCTAGAAATTTTAAAAATTCTTGTAATACTATATCTATTGGTCTTCCTCCTTTTAGCATTTCATCTGTAATTCCTGTTAGATTTGTAATAAAAGGAGTTAATTTTCTATTAATTTGTATTAAAGAATTGTATTTATCAATAATCATATCTTTTTCTACTTTAATAGCACCTATTTCTATTATGTCATCTTCTATTGGAGATAAACCTGTAGTTTCAATATCTACCAATACATAATTATCTACTAATTTCGTTAAACTTTTTCCTTTATTGTACATTTCTATTCCTCTTTCTTTTTTGTTTTAGGCATATTGTATCATATTTTTTTCCTATACTTCAATATCATTTTTAATTTTATTAAACTTTGCTTCTCCTATTCCCTTTACATTTTTTAAATCTTCAATTGTTTTAAATTTTCCGTTTTGTTTACGATATTCAATAATTCTTAAGGCTGTGGTTTCTCCTATTCCTTCTAATTCTTCTAGCTGTGCTTGATTTGCTGTATTGATGTTAATTTTATTTTGAGATAAATCTTCACTACCTACATCTATTTCAGTGTTTTCTGTGATACTCGGTATATATATTTTCATTCCATCTTCTACAAAACTTGCTAGATTAATATTAGTTAAATTAGCGGTTTCTAATATACCTCCTGCCGCTTCAATAGCATCTTGAATTCTATCTCCATTTGTTAATTCTACCACACCTGGATTTACCACCTGCCCTGCTACATGTACTAATATAGTTACTTCTGCATTTTCTACTTGATTTGTTATTTCATTTTGTACTGTATTTTGCAAAGTAAAATCTGCTAGATTTTCTATCGTTACCTCTTCTTTTCCTTTTGAAAATAGGTAATATATTATTAAAATTATTGCTATCATTATCATTATTATTTGCTTTTTATATTGTTTAATTTTTTCCATTTTTTCCTCCTATAAATTTCCATTTTTTACTTGCTTTTTTTCTCTTTTTCATATATGATTAAATACATATGCTAAAAATCAGAAAGGATGTTGTTATGAAAAATAAGGAAAAATATCAATACTTTCCCTACAAAGAAAAAAAATCCAAAAGACGTCATGTAAAAAGTTCTACATATCATCATTTTTTTGCAATTCTTGTTTTAATTTGTATTTTAATATTCTTAATCTTTTATATACAAAAGAATTTTTCATTAGCAGTAGAAACTTTATTTATAGCCAATTCTTCTACTGATACTAATGAGATTACTAACACTACTCAAAATATTACATCATCTACCTTAGAAGAAAATGTAGAAAAGGCAAGCCATGCAGATATAGATTTTTCTGTTTATTCACAAGCTGCTATATTAATAGATGCATCCTCTGGTAAAATTCTATATTCTAAGAATGCATTAAATAAAATGTATCCTGCAAGTACTACTAAAATTATGACCGCTATACTTACTTTAGAAAATTGTAGTTTAGATGAAATTGCTACTGTAAGTAAAAATGCTACTCTTATTCCACCAACCTATACACATGCTAGCCTAAGAGAAGGTGAGCAAATTTCCATTAAGGATTTGCTTTATACATTAATACTTCCTTCTGCTAATGATTCTGCCATAGTTCTTGCAGAATATATTGCAGGTTCTGTAGAAAGTTTTTCTGATATGATGAATCAAAAGGCTGCAGAATTGGGATGTATTAATACACATTTTGTTAATCCAAATGGAATTCATGATGAGAACCATTATTCTTGTGCTTATGATTTAGCTTTAATTGGAAAATATGCTATGCAAAATGAGATTTTTAGGGAGATTGTAAGAACTACTACTTATACTCTTCCTGCTAATGAGGCTCTTGGTATAGAAGCAAGATATTTTAGAACGACAAATGATTTAATAAGAGAATCCAGTAATTATTATTATCCTTACTGTACAGGAATTAAAACTGGTTATACCGACCCTGCTGAAAATTGTATTGTTGCTAGTGCAAAGAAAGATGGTTTAGAATTAATTACCGTTATTTTAGGTGGAGCGCAGACTCCAGATGGTTTTAGTTCTAGAAATATAGATTGTATTCATATTTTTGATTATGGTTTTGAAAATTATAGCTTACAGACCATCTGCTTTGCTGATAGTACTATACAGTCTGTAGATATAAAAAATGCTACTCCTGAAACGAAACAGTTGAATTTACTTGCTAAAAATGAGTTAACCGTATTAGTGCCTCAGTCTATGTCTACTACTACTATTGAACCTATTATAGAATTGCAACAAGATTTAAAAGCTCCGATTCATGCGGGAGACACGGTTGGCAAGGTTAGTTATCATATAGACGGAACTATATATACTAGTGATTTGATTGCTGGCTCTGATGTTGAAGTTGCTTCTTCATTATTTACTTATTTAAGTATACTTGCTGTTATTATGATAGTAATTTTCATTTATCGATTAACTTAAAAATAGAGGGCAATACAATGATGAGTATCATTGTTTTTTGCCCCCATTTTTTATTTTGTTTCATAATTTTTTCCTATAATAATCGTGAAGTCTACATTTGCATTATCTTCTCCTGTAGATACATTTCCTACCCCAAGAATAGTTTTTATTTCATTTTCTAAGTTTTCTGGATTACCCGTTCTATTAATAATGGCTGTTTTAGAAGTAGTAGAAGTCTTTCCTGTTTTTATTATGTCATAACCAGCTTCTTGTAAAAGTTCTGCCGCTTTTTTTAATTTACTAGTATTTCCACTTCCATTTAATAATTCTATCCTTTTTCCATTACTATGAGTTGTCTCATCTACCGTAGTATTTCCTACTATATTTGCTACATCTTCATCTGTCATATTAATTTCATCTTCAAATAATTGTTGTACTAATTTATCTGTCTCTGTTTTATTATAGGTATATATCCAAATTCCGTTTACCTTTTCTGATACTCCTGGTAAAGTTCCTGTTTTTAAGTCGTCTGCATTAAATTCTACTACATAAGGAATATAATCTTTTACATCATCTATTTGCATATTCGTTTTTAAATTATCAAAGCATAAATCAATAATTTTCGTTAATTTTCCTATATTTTCAAATTTTAATACTTGTTCCATAGTTGCTTGAATAAATTCTCTTTGTGTTCTCATTCTACCTAAGTCGTTATCACCATATTCCACAGGATAACTTGTTCCATCATTGTTATGTCTGAATCTTAATAATTGCTCAGCTTTTTCTCCATCTATTAATTGTTCTCCTGCTTTTAAATCTATGTGTAAATCTTGTGTTGGATCGTCATATTTCATGTCGATTGGTACATTAAATGTGATTCCACCTAATTCATCTACAATTTGTATAACCACATCTGTATTTACTATGGCATAATACGGAATTTCTAAATCTAACATATTGCTTACTAAGTGTACGGTTTCATCTATATTGGTTCCATTTCTATATGCTGCATTCATTTTATAACTTGCTAAATAATTTTGACTTGCATTTTCTTTATTTTGACTTCCTACATAAGTATCTCTTGGAATTGACATAATAGATGCTTGTTGATTTTGTGGATTATACGAACATACCATTATCGTATCTGCTAGAAAATATCCATCTCCTACTCCACTTTCTCCTAGTAATAAAATATTAATTCTATCTAAATTTTTTAAAGTATTTTCATCTTGGCCTAATGCTGTTGCTAAAAAGCTTTTTAGTGTGAATCCTCCATTTTTTGACATGCGATATCCAAACCAACCTACAAATATTAATAAGGCAATTAATATTATTAAAAAGATAATTTTTACGACTTTTCCAACTTTACTTTTCTTTTTTGCTTTTCCCAATTGTTTCACTCCTATATTTTATCATACGTTATTGCTAGTATACCAGAAAGGATTTGATTTATCAACATTTTTCTTATAATTTTAGAAAATTATTGTCATAAGTAGATTATTGTTGTATAAAAATCCTCCTATAGCAGACTCTGATATTGCTTTAATAAATCCTGTATTTTCTAGTGCTGGGCTTAATAAAGATATAATGGCAAGAACTATCCATATAAAAACAAGACCAGCTATTAATCCATATATAATTCCACCTGTTTTGTCTACTTGTTTTAAAATTGGCAATTCTGTAATGAATTTTAATAAAAAGCTTACTATTGTTAAGATAATTTTGGCAATAATGAATAATACTATAGCAGAACCTGCCTGAATAATTGTAGAAGTAATTTGTGTTGCAACAGTTGGAACTACTTCATTTTTTGCCTCTTGTACTACTTTATCAATATTTTGATTAATATATTCTACCATTTCTTTTGGTAAAGAAGATTGTTCTTCACTTACTTTTCCATCTTCTCCTACTTCCCCAATTAGCATTTGTTCAATAGAAGCTTGCAAGTCATCATCCCAATTTGTGTTGGCTATTACTAAATTTGCCACTGGTTTATAAAATAAAAATGCTATAATTAATGCTATAAAGAAAGAGGCAATTTTTAATAAAGAACCTGTTAGTCCTCGTTTAAAGCCAATTCCTACATTTGCTACAATAATTGCTAAAATAACTAAATCAATTGCTAATGTCATTCTTTTTTCCTCCTTATAAACTAACTAATTCAATTTTATCTCTATACACTATTCCTGCAAAATTATTGCAGATAATAATTTTTTTAATTTCTTGTGTTGATGTATATTTCTTTTTTAACCATCCATTATTTCCTATAAAACATACTTCTGAACCTAAATTAATAGCTGTTGTGTCATTTCTTGTATATAATTCTTTTACCGTTCCTTGTACTGTATAAGAACTTGTGGTTTTACTATCTATATTGATAATTTCTACCTTAGTTTGTGCACTTAATAATACATTTTTTTCTATAATTTTTACTATATGTTTCTCTAAGTTGATATCTGCAAATTTATTTTCAGAATCTTTTAAAGTAGTAATGGTTTCATCTTTTCCTTCATACATAACATGAATTTCATTATTATACATACAAACTAATTTATTTCCTGTTTGGTATTTGATTTTTGTATTGATGCTATTGGTTGGCGCAGTATAGGTATATATAATAGAATCTGGGTCTTCTTGTGCTTTACTAATAGATATTGTTTTAATATATGTTTGTAATAATGTTCCAGAAGTATCTACTTCTACAAAACTTAAATATTGATTATCTTTAGATATTTCTATATCTGTTGCCATAGATTTTGATAAATATGTTGTAAATAATTGCTTTCCTTCTGTATTATATATTTGTATAACTGACTTATATGCTGTACCTGTTAATACTACTGCCACATATCCGTTTTGATTGACATGTACTCTAGATATATTTCCTTCTAATTTAGCTTCCCATTGTTTGTTTGTCCCAGAAAATACATATATTTGCTGTTTTTCCTTATCTGCTAATACCATATACCTTCCATTGCTTTCCACGAGAGGAGTAGTAATTTCTACAGTTTGGGTTGCCTCTTTTTTTCCTGTACTTGTATAAAAACTAAGTTCATTTTGATTTAATACAGTAATATATTGATCTATAGCATATACTTCATAGTTTTTATCATCGTCTAAGGATATATATGGTAAATTATTTTCTTGCACTGACTTCATTAATACATAAGTATCCATTCGATTTCTAAAATTTTCATTAGTTGCATACATAACCGCTATTACTATTATTGTTAGTAACACACATGCTAAAATACTGACAATAATTATTTTTTTCTTATTCATTTTTCTTTGCTCTTGTATATTATCCTCTTCCCAAAGGGTATTTGTAAATGGTTTATCTTTTTTCATGTATTTCTCCTAATATCTTTATCTAATAAATTTATACCAGTTTTGCTTATTTTTTTCAAGCTTTCTTACGTAAATTTAAGAATAAATATAAAATTTGTATCAATCCTAAAATTCCAAAAATAGGATATAACATTTTTACTAATTGTGTAAATCCCAATTTAGAAGTTAAAATAGCTGTAATGGCAATAAATATTAATATTATTTTTTTATGTTTTACATTCTCTAATATACCAAATTGTGCTGATACTGCGGAGGTAAGTATTGCTGTAACAATAATAATACCATAAGCCATTATATAGAACTTTCCAAATTCTTTCATTATTGCTAAGATTGGTAATTCTAAGTTAGTTGCATAAAAAATTCCCCTTGATAATATTGCTTGTATAATAATTGCCATTAGCCCAAAAATAATTGTACAGAAGACACCAATAGAAAATATTTGTTTCTTGTTTTTTATCCATTGTTTCATTCCTATGAGAACAGGCACTAATAAAATACTATTATAACTCATGTATAATATTGCAGAAATTATTGTTTCAAAGAAGTTTCCCTGCAATGTAATTATATTTTGCATTGTGAAGTCTCCTTTTTGTACACCGATAATTAGCATGAATATCATAATAATAGGAACCATAATAGTATTTAATTTTATTACACCTTTCGCGCTATATTTTACAACAATGATACATACTCCAACAAACAAGCTACTAATCCCATAAGTTATTAATAAATTTTCTTCTAGTGAAAAATTTTGAATGACATATGCTGTAAAACCTGCTACCATAATATAAAATGAAACTAAGGAAAATAGACTGACGATTTTTTGTAGAACTTTTGCTAAAGTCTTATTTTTTGTTAAATAATATGCCCATTGATAATAGTCCTGAATAGGCTTTCGATAGATGAATAATAAACTCCCTATAACAAAGCTTCCCAATAAACTACTCGCTAATATTATCCCTATTATTCCCCATTTTCCATATTGACTAAAAAATATATAAATTTCCTTTCCAGATGCAAATCCTGCACCTATTGCGGTTCCTATAATAACCATAACGATTTTACCAATATTTTTCAAATAAAAACCTCCCCTTGTTTTATTTATGTTTATGAAATTTTGGTAAAATCTATACATAAAAAGGAATAGAAAAAGTCTTTACTTTCTTCTATTCCCCAAAAAATTTTATTTTTTTCTTCTTCTTATTTGCCATACCACAATTCCTATAATAATAACAAGAACTGGTAAAGCAATAATGATTGCTTGAATTACTTGATGTTCTGCTTGTGTTGCTGTATAAGTAACCATTCCTGTATCTTTTCTAAGCGTAATATTATCCTTTCTTTCTGTTAAATAAGATACTGCATTAATTACTATATCTTTATTGTTATAGAATCCTATTCCTACAACACTATTAGCTTGTGAATTTCCATTTAAGTTAATCATTAAATCACTTGCAAATACGCTACTTGCAAATATAACTAATTCTGAGTTTTGTGTGTCATTAATTTTCTTTGTAATACTTGCTGCTAAAGGTTTACTAGAAGCATCTTCATCTTTATCTGTTTTTACTACACTGGTTTGTGTATGATCTGTTCTCATGAATGCAGTATCACTGGCAGTAACTAAATTTTCTACTGTTACTCCTAAACTTTCTAATTGTTCATCTGCTTGGTATTCAATAGCCCCAGAATCTATTAAAGCAATGGTTCCATCTGTTGCTATATATTTTGTAATTTCATTACTTGCATTTACATTTGGAAGCATAATATTAGCATATCCATTAATTGTTCTTGTTGAACTTTCTTCGTATACAATTCCGCTAGAAATTTTTACTCCATATACGTCTAATACAGCTTGGAAATTAGTTAAGTCTAATCCACTTACATTTGGTTCTTGCATAATTAATAAATTTCCACCCTGATTAATGTAATTAATAATTAAGTCCTTTTCATAAGCTGTTATATCTTCTTTTAAGTCTGTAATTACTAGTACATCACAGTCCTCTGGTACTGTTCCACTAACTAATAAATCTATATCTTCTACTTCATTTGCTTCATTTTTTAAATATTCTGTTAATATTTGATATCTACCTGCATATTTTGCATGGTTAGTCATTATATAAATTTTTGGATTTTCTTCTAAATTCACATCAATAATGGCATTTGTTATCGCTTGCTCGGTTATATCAACTTGCTCATAAGTAGTATAATCATAACTATATAAATCTGTATAAGTTAAAATCTTCTTTCTTGTTCCAGCTTCTATAACAATTGCTTCTGTTGTAGAGATACCAAGTCCATATTCTTGTTCTAGATCTGATCTACTTGCAATATTATCTGTTAAATCTACACAATGGATATGACTATTTTCTTTTTCATATAATTTAGCAAAATCTATAACTGTACTATCCATTCCATATAAGTTAATTGTAATATCTTGTGAAATATTTTTTATTTTATCTTTTGTCTCTTGAGATAACGAATATAGTTTTTCTTGTGTTAAATCTATATCTGAAATTTCTAAACTCTCTACCCATAAATTTAAACCAAAATAGATGGCAACAATAATGGCAATAAGTAGTAACGTAACAAATACACTTCTAAGCCACTTTGTTTTTTCTGCTAACTTTTCTAATATTTTTTTCAAAGTAATTCCTCCTTATTTTACTAATTTTCTTCTTTTTAGTACAATAATTGTTAGTATAATAAACATAATTGTTAATGACACAAAATTAATGGTTTCTGTAATAGGAAATACACCTGTTACATATGGGTAAAATTTTTCAAATAATGAAAATTGTAAAAAGCTTGTAGAAAGATTTGGTAATAACCAAGTTACTACAAATATAGCAATAGTTACAATAGCTGCTACTATTTGATTTTCTGTTAAACTCGATATGAACATTCCTAAAGATATATATGCCATAGATAATAACAAGAATCCAAGCATTGTAACTCCAACAGTTGCCATATCAGGAACTTTAAAATAGCATAATATTCCTAAATAAATTAATGTTAATATTTCTGTAATAACAATAACTAATGTAGCTGCCAAAAATTTTCCTAAAGTAATTCCTACAATGCTTCTTGGTGAAGTCATTAATAATTGCTCTGTACCTGATTTTCTTTCTTCTGCAAACATCCTCATTGTTAAAAGTGGAATAATAAATATTAATGCATATATTACTGCATTATAAAAAACTGCTTGGTAAGTAACTGCTCCGGAATATATAGTAAGAATATAAAATAATAAACTAAACATTGCTAGGAATAATCCTATAAATACATATCCTATTGGTGATAAAAAGTAGGTTTTAAATTCTTTTTTTAATACTGCCCACATTATTTTTTACCTCCTTTTGTTTTTTGTTCTTTCTGCTTATTGAATTCTTTTTTTGCATTTTTAGAGTCTTCTTTCTCCTTATGTTGTTTCTGTTTTTTTGAATTTTTTTCTTCATTTTTAGTATCTTCTTTTTTTACTTCTTGTGCTTCTTGTGTTTTTGTTTCATCAATAAGTGAAATAAAAGCATCTTCTAATGTGTTTTCTGCTTTTTTCAATTCAAAAATAGTAATATCTTGTTTTGGTAATACTTCAAATAGTTTTTTACGTAAGTCTATCTTTGCTTCCGATTCTACCATATATTGCTTTGTTCCATCTTCATTATCTTTAATAAATTTTAAGCTTTGTATTTCTGGTATTTCTTCTTTTAAATGTTTCATATTTTCTTTTTTATCTTCTACAGTAAGCAAAATACTATTCTTTTCTTGTGTTTTTTGCTCTAAGTTTTCTGGTGTATCTATTGCTATAATTTTACCATGATTAATAATAACTACTCTTTCACAAATTTGACTTACTTCTGATAATATATGTGTGCTTAAAATAATAGTATGTTCTTTTCCTAATTCCTTAATTAATTTTCTGATTTCCGTAATTTGTTTTGGATCTAACCCAACTGTTGGTTCATCTAAAATTAACACATCTGGATTTCCCACTAATGCACCTGCCATACTGACCCTTTGTTTATATCCTCTAGATAGATTTTTAATTAATTTTTTTTGAACTTCTGTAAGACCTGTTTTTTCTAATATTTTTTCTATTTCTTCTTTTCTATTTTTTCTACCTACTAATTTAAGTTCTGCCATATAGTTTACAAATTCTTTAACAGTAAGTTCTTGATATAATGGTATATTTTCTGGCATATATCCTATTTGCTTTTTTGCCTTTTTTGGTTTTTTAGCAATATCATATCCATTAATCATAATATTTCCTTCATTTGGCTCTATAAAACCAGTAATCATGTTCATAGTTGTTGATTTTCCTGCTCCATTTGGTCCTAAAAATCCAACTATCTCTCCATCTTTTACATCAAAACTGATGTTATCTACTGCTGTAAATTTACCATATCTTTTGGTAACATTCTTGACCTCTATCAAAATAATTCCTCCTTTAAAAATCTTATTTCCGTATGGTTAGATGCTTTTTATTCTCTGATAGACTATCACAACTTTTTTGTATATGCAATAAAATTCACGTAATTTTCACACAAAAAATCGCCAAAAAATATTTGACGATTTTTACTTATAAATCTATTTGGAGTTGTTTATGATCTTTTATCATTAATTTTTCATATTTTACATGACATTGGTCAAATAATCTTCTAGAAGCTTTATTGTTATCTGAATCAGCATACTTATCACTTAAAAATATAACATGTTTTATTCCTGATTGAATAATAATTTTGGCACATTCATTACATGGAAATAAATCTACATATATTTTAGAATTTTCTAAATCTTTTTTACTTCCTCTATAGTTTAATATGGCATTCATTTCTGCGTGGCACACATATGGATATTTTGTCTCTAATGTTTCCCCCTGTTTTCCCCATGGAAATTCTTCATCTGAAAATCCATTAGGAGCTCCATTATATCCAATAGATAAAATTCTATTATCGTTGCTAACAATACAAGCTCCTACTTGAGTTGAAGGATCTTTGCTTCTCATAGCAGAAAGTTTTGCTATTGCCATAAAGTACTCGTCCCATGAAATATAACCTTTTCTTTTCTCTCCACTCATATCCGTTACCTCCGCTTATATTAAACACTATTTTTTGTAAAAAGTCAATTCGATTACTTTATAACATTATGTTTTAATTGTCCCACAACAATTTGTTTTATTTATATAATTTAATATATATATCAAGTTATATCCCTATGTTAAAAAATGTACTCTAAACACACTAATTTAAGTAGAAAGGATTTTGCATGAATACAAGAATTCGCGATTTGAGACAAGATAAAGACATAACACAAAAAGAAATCAGTAAAATTTTAAATATCTCACAGGTAGCTTATTCTTATTATGAATTAGGAAAAAGAAATATTCCTTTAGATATTTTAATGAAATTAGCTGACTTTTACCATACAAGTACAGATTATATTCTTTGTCGAACAAATAACCCGTCACCTTATAGAAAGCACAATAATTAAAGGATTCTATATATATGATAGAATCCTTTTTTCTATAGCTCTCTTCTTCCTTCTAAAGCTTTACTTAAAGTTACTTCATCTGTATATTCTAAATCTCCTCCAACAGGAATTCCATGTGCGATTCTTGTTACTTTTATTCCCAAAGGTTTCACTAATTTAGAAATATACATAGCTGTTGCTTCTCCTTCTACTCTTGGATTAGTTGCCAAAATTACTTCCTTTACTTCTCCTCCCATCAAGCGAGATAATAGTTCTTTAATTTTTATATCATCTGGTCCAATTCCATTCATTGGTGAAATAGATCCATGAAGTACATGATACTTTCCTTTAAATTCATGCGTTCTTTCCATAGCAACTACATCTTTTACATCTTCTACTACACATATTACTGAAGAATCTCTTGCTGGATTTGCACAAATACCACATGGATCAGTATCTGATATATTATAGCATTGTGAACAATATTTTAAATTTTTCTTGGCATTTAGTATTGCCGATACAAATTCATTGACTTCTTCTTCACTTCTGTCTAACATATAGAAAGCTAGTCTTGCTGCAGTTTTATTTCCGATACTTGGTAATTTTTCAAAAGCTTCGATTAATTTTTCAATAGATGGTGCATAATATGACATGTTTCCCTCCTATTTTGCTTTTACATTAACCCTGGTATATTGTACTTACCAAATTCTGAGGCAGATGCTGCATCTACTTTCCTTAAAGCTTCATTTACACATGTTAAAATTAAATCTTGTAGCATTTCTACATCCTCTGGATCAACTGCTTCTTTTTTGATAGTAATTTCTTTTACTTTTTTGTCTCCTGTTACTTTTACATATACGGCTCCTCCACCTGCTGTTGCGTCAAATTCTTTGTTTGCTAGCTCTACTTGTGTTTTCTCCATATCTGCTTGCATTTTTTTAGCTTCTTTCATTAATTGATTAATATTTAATCCTCCCATTCCCCCTGGGAAACCTCCTCTTCTTGACATTATATAAACTCCTTTCTATTCTATAATATTCATTGGCAAATCTAATTCTTTTGCAAATTCTTGTAATGGTTCTAATTTCTCTTTTTGCCCTTTATTTGCCTTTGCATCTATAAATTTTACTCTCATTGGCTTTCCACATTGAATGGAAATTTTTTCTTCTAATTCTTGAATGGTTTCTGGTTTTTCCATAATTCCTTTTACAAAAGGGGTCATTCCATTTGTAAATTCAATTCCTACTGTTATATCATTCACAATATATGCTTGTGTGTTCATTAAATTAGTGTATAACATAATTTTTCCTGCTTGTTTGAAATCCATTAAAATCTTAGACCAGCCTTCTAATTTTTCATTTGTTGTTAATTTTTGCTTTATTATTAGTTTATCTTGCGTTTTATTTTCTGTCTTTTCTATTTTTTTTGGTTTGTTATCCACATTCTGTGCAGTTTTGTGGATATTCCCTGTTCCATTTTGCATCAAATATGTCAATTTTTGTTCTAACAATTCCATTTTTCTATTCAATATTTCTATTTGCTTATCATCATGATTTTGTTCTATTAAAGTTCTGGTATTTGAACTTTCTTGCATATTAGGAGTACCTAGTTTAATTATTCCTACTTGAAATAACAATATTTTTTGTGAAGACCATTTTAAGTCATTCTCCAAAGTAGATAATTCATAAATCATGTTTAATAATCTTTCTGTAGATGATTTTTCTGCTAATTCTTGTATTTGTTTTATTTCTTCTTCACTATATATTGGTGCTTCTTTACATGTTTTATATACTAAAATATCTTTCACATATTTGATAGTTTCCCATAATAAATTTTGAACATCTTTTCCTTCTTGAATTACCGCATTTGTTGCTTCTATTGCTGAAGGTATATCATAGTTTATTATAGCTTGTAATATTTTATGTACATATGTAAGTTTTGGAATTCCTACTAAATCACGCACTTTATCTTCATCGATTTTTGTATCTCCATCTTGCAGACACCTTTCTAATATAGATAAAGCATCTCTCATAGCTCCTTCTGATAAAGATGAGATAATATGCATTGCTCCTTGAGTTATTTCAATCTGACTTTGCTCACATACATATTGTAATCGTTTTTCTATATCTTCATTAGAAATTTTTTTAAAGTCAAAACGCTGACATCTTGATAAGATAGTAGCAGGTAGCTTTTGTGGCTCTGTTGTTGCTAAGATAAATTTTACATGCTCTGGAGGCTCTTCTAAAGTTTTTAATAGTGCATTAAAAGCTCCTGTAGATAACATATGAACCTCATCAATAATATATACTCTATACTTAGCAAGAGTTGGTAAAAAGTTAACTTCATCACGAATTTGTCTAATATCTTCTACACTATTATTCGAAGCAGCATCCATTTCTACAATATCTGTTAAAGTTCCTGCTAATGCAGCCTTACAAATTTCACACTCGTTACATGGTTCTCCTTCTTTTGGATTTAGGCAATTTACTGCTCTTGCTAGTACTTTCGCTGCAGATGTTTTTCCTGTTCCTCTTCCCCCGTTAAAAAGATATGCATGTCCTACTCTCCCTGCTATAATTTGATTTCTTAGAGTTTTCGTAATATGCTCTTGTCCAACCATTTCTGAAAAAGTAGTTGGTCTAAATTTTCTATATAATGCTGTATAAGCCAAATCTTTCACCTCCTAAAAGTTTAGCTTCAAAAAAAGTACAAGTTACTTATTCCTCTATGGAGGATATTTCACACATAAGTATCTACTTATTGCTGCTTCCTCCCGGACCTGACAAGGTTCATAGGCTTACATTGAATCATCCTCCATACAAGAATAAGCTCATCTTGTACCGTTGGTATTATATACCTAAAATGGAAATTACGCAAGTACTGTTAGTAGATTTTGTTAAAAAAAGAAGCTTTTATTGCTTCTTAATCTATTTTAAAATATTTCACTGGTTTGTGTTCTTTTAAACTTTCTTGTACATCTAATATTCTTTGATTAGAAGAACCTCTAAATCGTAATTTTAAATCTTTTTTGTCTTCTTCAAACTTTCCATCTACCATAACATCTATGTATTTTAATAATTCTCCTGTTGTTTTATTTTCTTGTGCCATTTTTCCTACAACATTTTCAAAGTTAAAACCTGTATAGCACCATATGTTTTTATTAGGAAATTTTTCTTTTACTTTTTTTACTAATGGTAGTAATCCTTCTTGATTTACTTTTTCTAGTGGCTCTCCTCCTAAAAGTGTAAGCCCTGCAATATAGTCATGATCCATATAATCAATTATTTCATCTATTTCTTTTTCTGTGAATTGATTTCCATAATTAAAATCCCATGCACACTCATTAAAACATCCTTTACAATGATGATTACAACCACTAACAAAAATAGATACTCTTACACCTTCTCCGTTTGCCACATCAACCCTTTTTATATCTGCATAATTCATATTAATCCTCCTTTTGTTTATAATAGGAAATGGAATTTATCCATTTCCTATTTAGTTTTTTATGTACAATTACAAATGCATTACTCTTTGCTTAATTTCTTTTGTTTTTCCTGCATTCCAGAAGTTTTCTCCTAAATATCCACATGTTCTTCTAACAACTGTCATTTTGGAATGATCTTTATTTCCACAATTTGGACATTCCCATTCATTGTCATCATTAATAATAATTTCTCCATCAAATCCACATACATGGCAATAATCTGATTTTGTATTAAATTCTGCATATTGGATATTATCATAAATAAATTTAACTGCAGTTTCAAGTGCATCAATATTTTTTTGCATATTTGGTATTTCAATATAAGAAATCGCACCACCAGAAGATATTTTTTGGAATTCACTTTCAAAAGATAATTTGTCAAATGCATCTATTTTTTCTCTTACATCTACATGATATGAATTTGTATAATATCCTTTATCTGTAACATCTGGTATTGTTCCAAATTTTTCTTTATCTATTCTTGCAAATTTATAACATAAACTTTCAGCTGGTGTTCCATATAGAGCAAATCCAATATTAGTTTCTTTTTTCCATCTGTCTGTTGTTTCTCTTAAATGTTTCATTACTTTTATCGCAAAGTCATGTCCTTCAGGAGTTGTATGAGAAACACCCTTCATTAATTTAGTCATTTCATAAATACCAATATAACCTAAAGATATTGTTGAATATCCTCCATATAATAGTTTATCTATTTTTTCCCCTTTTGGTAAACGTGCAATTGCTCCATATTGCCAGTGAATTGGACTAATATCTGAATGAGTTCCTAATAAAGCATAATGTCTACACATTAAAGCTTCAAAACATAATTCTAGTCTTTCATCTAACAACTTCCAGAATTTTTCTTCATCTCCATCTGCAATAATAGCAATTTGTGGTAGGTTAATACTAACAACACCTTGATTAAATCTACCTTCAAATTTATAGTTTCCATTTTCATCTTTCCATGGAGATAAGAAACTTCTGCATCCCATTGGGCTAAATACATTTCCTTCATAGTTTTCACGCATTTTTTTAGCTGAAATATAATCTGGATACATTCTTTTTGCTGAGCATTTAACTGCAAGTTTCGTTAAATAATCATATTCTCCACCTTGTAAATTATTGAATTCATCTAATACATAAACAAGTTTTGGAAATGCTGGTGTTACATATACTCCTGCTTCATTTTTTTTTTTTTTGTATCTTTGTCTTAACACTTCTTCAATAATCATAG
>CALWZX010000022.1 GCA_944386125.1 uncultured Clostridia bacterium
TAAAAATATTCTACCAAAAAGGTATCTCTTATTCAATTTATTTCTTAATTTTTCCCTACTAAAAGTTTATACTAACTGTTAAATTTTCTAAAGGACTGCAAAATTGCAGTCCTTTTAGCAATCTTTTTTATATAGTTTTCATATCATTGATTCATTTTTTATTATGTTATTTCATTACCTCACTTAAGACTTTTGCTAAATACTTCATACTATTTAAACATTCCTCCATCGTATTTCCTGTTGCTCCTACTTCTATAATAGAGGCTGCTTTTGCCAGATGTTGATTATATCTTGAGTTACGAAGTACAATTGATTTAAATAACCCTGGGTATAGTTCATTTGCTTTTTCTTGTACTTTGACTGCAAATTTTAAATTCTGCAACCAATTATCATGCTCACCTCCTCCATCGGTTCCAATAACAAACATGAGTTGTGCAGCCATTTCATCTCCTATCTTTACCTTTGGTGCATACGAATAATCTCCTATAGCATCTCTATGTATATCAATAACTACGTCTGTATTAGGATTTGTTGTTAATAAATTTTGTACTGTTGTTAAAGAACGGTCATATGAACCATTATAAGCTGGATAATCGTGATATGTTTTATCATGAATAACATGATATCCATAACTAGTTAGTTGTTTTTCCAACTCAGTTCCGACTCGTACTACATTAAAATTTAAGTCTGTTGTTCTATATGTACCAGATTGTTCATATTCAAATCCTGGGCTTGGTGTATAGCTTTCACATGTATGAGTGTGAAAAATCATAACATTTTCATTATTTACTGTAACATCTGGTGTTAACATTTCCTCTGTTAATTGATAAGAAGTACCATTTTTTATTTGCACTCCATGATAACTATTGGTAAATTTATCCGGAACATTTGTCGCTTGCACTTCCGTTGAAAGACCTGTTTGTGGGTGTTCTACGTCTGTTTGTTCTACCGTATTTGCTATTTGTGTATTTTCTGTTTGCGTATTTGCTGTTTCTTGTTCACTTTGTCTTGTAATTTTTCCTCTACTTACCATACTATGTGCCATTTTTATTTCTAAATCTAACGGAATAGTAAAAGGATTCATATTCGCTTCTTCTTGTTCTGTACTTTGTATTTGAGACATTCCAGGTATAGAAAAATCGAGCAATTCTAGTAATTGTATATTTTCCAAAAGTTTACTTACCTTAACTTGTTTTTGTTTATCGAAACCACCAGAAAAAAATCTAGCAAGTAACATAACAATTCCTATAAAAATGATAAACTTGACTAGATTTTTTATAATATCTTTGATATGGATTACCGACATATTCACCATATTTTCTCTTTTCCCTTCCTTTGTACTTGTAAGTCCTATATATTAATATATGCTTGTACATAAGAAAATATGATACTTTGTCTTTATTTTAATTTTTCAATTGCTTCTTCTATACAAATCGTTTGTTGTTCTCCTGTTATCATATCTTTTAAAGTAACTTTATGATTTTGAATTTCATCTTCTCCTATTATAATTACTTTTTGGATATGTAATTTATCTGCATACTTAAGTTTAGCTTTCATTTTTTTATCTTCTAGATATACCTGTGTAGCTATTCCCTTTTCTCGTAACTGGGTAGCTATTTGTAAACATGGTTTAATGTCTTCTACCATAGGAATAACCAAAACATCAGCTATGTTTTCTTTATATTGCTTCAAAGCTTTTAGTTCATTTAACTGATAAAATAACCTAGTAATTCCAATAGAAACTCCTACCCCTGGTAACTTTTTGTCTGTATAATATTCCGCTAGGTTATCATATCTTCCCCCAGAACAAATACTACCTAAACTTCGATAATCATTTAAAAATGTTTCATATACTGTACCTGTATAATAATCTAAACCTCTTGCAATACTTAACTCTACTTGAAAGTTTTCTTCTGGCACGCCTAAAGCACGTACATTATGAACTACTGATTTTAATTCATCAATTCCTTGTTTTAATTCTCCTTCTTGTGTAATCATTTTTTCTAGCTGTGCAATTTTTTCATCATTATCTCCTGAAATTTGAATAAAATCTAGAATTTTTTTAATAGCAACTTGAGGAACTTGTATTTTTTCTAATTCTTCTGCAACTTTTTCTGGTCCAATTTTTTCTATTTTGTCAATAATTCTCATAATTTCTACAGAGTTTTCTTTTTGTCCTACTTCTTCAAATAGGCCATTTAAAATTTTTCTATTATTAATGCAAATAGTAAAATCAGAAAAACCTAAACTACGTATGGTTTGGTAGATAATACTTGGTATTTCTGCATCATTATATAAACTTAAGCTTCCATCTCCAATAATGTCTACATCACATTGATAAAATTCACGAAATCTTCCTTTTTGAGGACGTTCCCCTCGATATACTTTTCCTATTTGATATCTTCTAAAAGGAAATGTAAGCTCATGATAGTATTCACTTACATATTTGGCAAGAGGAACTGTTAAGTCAAACCTTAATGCTAAGTCGTTATCACCTTTTTCAAAACGATAAATTTGTTTTTCTGTTTCTCCTCCTGCTTTTGCAAGTAGCACTTCTGCATTTTCAATAATTGGTGTGTCTAATGGTAAGAATCCAAATGATTCATAAGATTTTTTGATACGTTCTTTCATTTCATTCATTTGTATTTGTTCATTTGGTAATAATTCCATAAAACCTGGTAAAGTTTTTGGTTGTACTTTTTCCATTCTTTTTCCCCCTTAATATTCTTCTCTTGGCTTTAACTCTAAATAAATTGGTGCTTCTTCTCTAATTCTTGTTGTCTCTCCATGTCCTGGATATACAATAGTTTCTCCCGGTAATTTCATGAGTTTATTGGTGATAGAGTCTATAATTTGTTCAAAACTTCCTGTAGGTAAATCTGTTCTTCCCCAAGTTCCTTTAAATAAAGTATCCCCTGAAATTAACATATTTTCTTTTTGAATATATAAGCAACTACCACCTTGTGTGTGACCTGGAGTATGAATAACTTGTAATTCTAAATCTCCTAAATGTAAAGTATCTCCCTCTTCTACTCGAGAATCAGCCTCTAATACAATGTCATCCTTTGCAAGCATACTACAGTTGATTTGTGGGTTATTTAGTCCTTCTGCATCTAAACGATGAATTAGAACTTTTCCTCCTTTTGCTTGTTGTAAGCCAGTTACTCCTCCTATATGATCTCCATGACAATGTGTTAAATAAATATATTTCACATTTGCATCTAAAGCTTCTAACATTTCTATAATTTTTTCTATTTCTCCCCCTGGGTCTACTACCATAGTTTCTTTACTTGCTTCATCTAAAATAATGTAACAATTTGTTAATATTCCTAAAGTAGTATTGACATGTATTCTTTTGAATATCATTTGTGTTCCTCCTTTTTATTTTTTACGTTTCACTTCATATACGCTATCTACTTTTCTTAAAGCTTTAAGAAGTTGGTTTAGTTCTTCTAGATTTTCTACTTCTACAGTAATGTCTGTAGTTGCAATTCTCTCCTTATTAGCTCTGGAATTCATAGCTACTAGCTTCGTTTTTGAGCCATTAATCGCTTGTATAATATCTGCTAATAGCCCATTTCTATCATTTGCAAAAATTTCCACATCTACATGATAGGAAGCTTTTTTATCTGTATGCCAATATACATCTATCATTCGACTTTCACTATCTTCAAATAGATCTTTTAAATTTTTACAATCTGCTCTATGGATAGATACTCCTCTACCTCTTGTAATATATCCTACTATATTATCTCCTGGAACAGGATTACAGCACTTGGAAAGTTTTACTAAACAGTTATCTATCCCTTTAACCACTACTCCTGCTTTCGAAGGTTTACTTTCTTTCTCTTTTTCTTTAGCTAATTCTTCAATTTTTTCTTCTACATTTTCTTCTTTGTGAACTTTTCTATATTCTTCTAAAATTCTTGCAATTATTTTTCCACTGGTAATTGCTCCAAATCCAATTGCCGCATACATATCTTCTACTGTGTTAAATTTATATCTTGTTAAAGCTCCTTGTACAAATTCCGGTTTAAAAAGTTCTGCATAATTCATTCCAATTCTTTTGATTTCTCTTTCTACTGCTTCTTTTCCTTTTTCTATGTTTTCTTCACGTAAATTCTTTTTAAACCATGCATTAATTTTATTTTTAGCAGCTGAACTTTTAATGAATTTTAACCAATCACGACTTGGTCCTTTTGCATTATCTGAAGTAATAATTTCTACTATATCTCCGTTTTTTAGCTTTGTTATAATAGGCATCATTTTGCTATTGATTTTGCAACCGGTCATATGATGTCCCACTTCAGCATGAATACTATATGCATAATCAATAGGAGTACTTCCCCTTGGTAAAACTTTTATATCTCCCTTTGGTGTAAATACATATACTTCATCTTCAAAAAGTTCTGTTTTTAATGTATTTAAAAATTCTTGTGGAGTTTGCATATCTTTTTGCCATTCTAATGTTTCACGAAGCCATGCTAATTTATCTTCTGTTACTACAACATTTGCCTTTTTTCCTTTCATAAAGCTAGCTTCTTTATATGCCCAATGTGCAGCAATACCAAACTCAGCAACACGGTGCATATCCCATGTACGAATTTGTACTTCAAAAGGTGTTCCATTTTCTCCAATTAATGTTGTATGCAAAGACTGATACATATTGGGTTTAGGAACTGCTATATAATCTTTAAATCTTCCTGGCATTGGATTATATAATTCATGCACTACGCCCAAAGCTGCATAGCAATCTTTTACAGAATTAACAATAATACGTAAAGCAAATAAATCGTATATTTGATCTAGAGTACAATTGTCTCTTTTCATTTTACGATAAATACTATATAAGTGTTTTGCTCTTCCCGTTATTTCTCCATCTATTTTTTGCTTTTTTAGTTGTACACGAATTTCATCTTCTATTTTATCAATAAATTGCAAACGCTCTTCTCTTTTTTTATTGATTCCTTCTATAATTTCGCGGTATTCTCCTGGATATAAATATTTAAAACTTAAATCTTCCAATTCCCATTTTAATGAATATATACCCATTCTATTAGCAAGTGGAGCATATAATTCCATAGTTTCTTTTGCATTAGCAATTTGTCTATCACGTGTTAGGTATTTTAAAGTTCTCATGTTATGTAATCTATCTGCTAATTTTATCATAATAACACGTATATCTTTTCCCATAGCAAGAAACATTTTTCTATAATTTTCTACCTGTGCTTCTTCTACAGATTCATAGTTCAACTTACTTAATTTAGTAACTCCATCTACCATATCTGCAATTTCTTGGCTAAACTCGTGTACTAAATCTTCATGAGTTACCTCTGTATCTTCTACAACATCATGTAAAAGAGCTGCACAAATTGTGCTTTCATCTAAGCCTAAATCAGCTAAAATGTAAGCAACTTGTACAGGATGAACAATATATGGTTCTCCTGATTTTCTTAGTTGATCTCCATGTTTCTCTTTTGCAAACTGATATGCTCGCAAAATAATTTTGGTATCAGCTCTTTTATTTTTTTTCTTTACTTTTGCAATAATATCCTCTATAGTTCTTTCTATGTTATTTTCTTGCATAGGCACTTACTCCTTTTTACTTTGTTATAGCTAAAATCATATCTATTAATCTCATTTGCACCTTTTTTGCTCCATTAAATTCGTTAATCTCTAAAGTTCCTACAACATCTACCTTATCACCTAATTTAAATTCTTCTGCTAAGTTACCCATTTGAAATCCTACTACATCTAAATAAAAATTATCATCTTTTAATGTTAGTTTTATATGTTTTCCTTCTGATAAAGTGCGAATAGATTGAATTTTTACATTTCTGCAAGCAAAAATAGGTTCTTTATTGGCTTCTCCAAAAGGTTGCAATAAATCTAATTGTGCAACCGTTTCTATTGAAATATCTTTGAAAGTTATTTCTTCATCAATATAGATAATAGGTATTATATCACAAATATGGCTATTTTGACCATATTCTTGTAATTCTTTTTTAAATTTAGGAAAATTTTCGGTTTTTAAGGTAACTCCCACTGCCATAGCATGTCCACCAAATTTTTCTAGGTATAGAGAGTTTTTTGTCAAGGCTTCATGCAAATTAAAGCCCGGTATACTTCTTCCTGAACCTTTTGCTTCTTTTCCTTCTATACAAATTAATATACTTGGCTTAAAATATTTTTCTGTAATTTTAGATGCTACTATTCCAATTACACCATGGTGCCATCCTTCTTTTGCTAGAACTAATATATTTTTTGTATTCTTTTCTTCTTCTAATTTTTCTACAGCTTCATCGTAAATATTTTTTTCCATTTCTTGTCTTTGTTGGTTATATATATTTAATTGAGTAGCTATTGCTTTTGCTTTTTCTTCATCTTCTGTTAAAAACAATTCTAAAGCTGTTTTTGCATCTGCTAATCTTCCGCAAGCATTAATACGAGGTGCAATACCAAAAGAGATAGTATTAGAATCTACTTTAGAATATGCACATATTTTTAATAATTCTTGTAACCCTACATTTTTTGTTTGTTCTACTAGTTTTAAACCTAATTTTGTAATAACTCTATTTTCATCTACTAGTGGTACAATATCTGATATAGTTCCAATACATACAATATCTAAATATTTTAAATACTCTTTTTCTGGCAAGTCCATTTTTTTACTTAGTGCTTGTATTAATTTAAAAGCCACTCCTACTCCTGCTAGTTGATTAAATGGGTATATGCTATCTTTTCTTTTAGCATCTACTACTGCTATAGCTTCTGGTAATTCTTCGGGAACTTCATGATGATCTGTGATGACTATTTTGACACCTAAATCATTTGCTAATGCTACTTCTTCTACAGATGTTATTCCACAATCTACTGTAATGATTAGTTGATAACCGTTTTTTGCAATATGTTTTATTGCTTCTTTATTTAATCCATACCCTTCTTCTATTCGGTTAGGTATATAATAGTCAATGGAGATTTCTCTATCCTGAAAAAACTTTTTTAATACAGTAATACTTGTTATTCCATCTACATCATAATCACCATATATAAGCATTTTTTCATTATGTTGTATTGCTTTTAAAATTCTTTCAACTGCTTTCTCCATATCTGGCATTAAAAAAGGATCATAAAAATCATGTCTTGTAGGTGCTAAAAATTTCTTGATTTGTTTTTCTTTTTTTATATTTCTATTTACTAAAATACTAGAAACCAGCTTTGTTAAATGATATTGTTTTTCTAGTTGTTCTACTTCTTCTTTATTGGCGTGGTAACATTTCCACTCTTTTCTCATTTAGTTTTCCTTCCTCTTTTTTATATTGCTCACATTTTATCATAAAAGTATATAAAAATCTATAAATATATAAAAGAACTTATCATTTTGTTGATAAGTTCTAACAGTTATTTTTACTTGGTTATATTGGTATAACTACAGGTCGAAAGCCATGTCCAAAATTGCTATATCCACCATCACGATGAAATGCTAAGATTCCGGTATAAGAAGAATCCCAAAAAGCTCCACTTCTATACATAAAAGATCCATATAATCCTATAAAGTGTGAATATTCACCTTTCCAAGTTGTTGCATCCAGCCCTGAAGTAGATACTTCTCTTATTCCATCTCCATATATTTTTGTATTTAAATTATAATTTGCAATGCTTGCTGTTGCTAAATTTTCTAGTGTATTATCTATATCTTTATTATCTATATCTGAATTATGAGGATAAACCATTGTATATTTTGTGCTAGTTGTTTTTAGTATATCTCCTTCATATGTCATTGATTTTCCATAATTTATCATATTTACATTTTCATTAGCTATATATGAAGCTGTTTTTTCCCATATTCCTCCTGACATATCATATACACCTGTCATATTTCCTGTAGTTGATGCTTTTGTCCCATTTTTTTGATTCCAACTATACATACTTCCTGTAGCGGTTGGAGTGTTTCCTGTCAAAGTTCTTATTTCATCTATTTTAACAACTATTTCTTCTCCATCAGTTGTTCCTCCTGTCATTCCTGTTATGGCATATACACTATCTACTCCACTCTTTCCTGCTAGATTTGTTCTTGTATTTTCTCCGCTATTTAAGTTGGCATTGTTCATTGCTATATCTTTTCCATTAGTTCCGATACTTACTATAACTTAAATAGCTTACCATTCCCCATTCACTATTTTTCATCAAATGTGTGTCTGATGAACTTGTAGTGAATCCATAAATGTTTCCTTGTTCATTAAGCACTCTGCAAAGATTATAAACATCATTATTGTTAATATAATTCATACTATATGTTAATGGTTGAAATACAGGATAACTGATTTTAGTTGGTGTTTCTCCATAAACTCCGTCTAACCAATTTCGTGCAGTTTGAGTTTCATTTGATTCTAACCCTAATTCCACATTTCTTATATATGCAGTAGCCTCTGTATAACTTTGTGAACTTTTTACACTAGGTGTTGTATTATTTCCTTCTGGAAATCCTGCTTCAAATTTTGCCACATACATTCCGGTAAGTTCACTATCCCATCCTCCGTTTGCAAAGTTAATATTTGTTTCATTCGTAAATGCTGGATGTACATAGAAGTCTGTTGTTGTGTCTACTATTTCATCTGCTGTTGTTTGTCTCTTGGCTGTTTTTAGTTCTCCATTTTCATAATAATTATCTGATGTTCCCTCTAGGAATCTTACTTCTATGCTCCCTCCTTCTGATTTATTTTCTGGATTGTTATATGTGATTTTATATGCATAACGTGGTATCCATACCCACATACTTCCATCTTCACTTTGGGTATTTGCCCACTTACTTTGGCTATAATCGTACCAGGTATCATCTTCCCAATTGGTTTCTTGTACTGTTCCCATTTCTGAATCAGTTGGTTCTGTAAATTTAATTGGTGTCATTCCATCAATTTGTTCTGGTGCATTTGGTGTATCTTTCCTTAATTCTGGATTTTCTGTATTACTTCCTTGTATAACTTTATCCATTTCATCTGTAATACTATTAAATGAAGCTTGCGTATTTACCTCTGCATCATACATAGCATTTGCACCTTGCTGTGCCTTTTTAAATATTCCCTGATCTCCTAATACCATATTGATGCTGACAGCTGCAAGAATGATTAAAATAACTATTGTTATCACTAGCGCTATTAATGTTATACCTTGCTTATTTTTTATTTGAAACATATTATATTTCTCCTTTTCCTTTAGTTTTCTCTATTTTTATCCTTTTATACTTTTTACATTATATATTATTATTTTGGTTAATTCTATTACTTTTTAGTTACAGTTTTGTTACGTTTATATTACAATAAGATAAGTCTATAAAGATATTTGGTATTATAATTTTACAATGATTAAAGTCTGCAATATAGTTATTTACTATATTACAGACTTTTCTTATTAATATTCAATTTTATCTAGTATATATGATTCTATATCTTCTATTTTGATTCTTTCTTGTTTCATAGTATCTCTATCTCTTACTGTAACACATTTATCTTCTAATGTGTCAAAATCTATAGTTACACAATATGGAGTACCTATTTCATCTTCTCTTCTATAACGTTTTCCAATACTTCCTGCTTCATCGTAGTCGCACATAAATTTCTTAGATAATTGTGCAAAAATTTCTTGTGCTTCATTACTTAGTTTTTTAGATAGAGGTAAAACAGCTACTTTATATGGTGCAAGAGCTGGATGTAAATGTAAAACAGTTCTTACATCACCTTCTGCAATCTCTTCTTCTTCATAACTATTACATAAAAATGCTAAAGTGACTCTATCACATCCTAAAGATGGTTCTATACAATAAGGAATAAATTTTTCTCCTGTTTCTTGATCTAAATAAGATAAATCTTCATTAGAATGCTCTGAATGTCTTGATAAATCATAATCTGTTCTATCAGCGATTCCCCATAATTCTCCCCATCCAAAAGGAAAAGCAAATTCTATATCAGTAGTTGCTTTACTATAGAATACTAATTCTTCTTTACTGTGATCTCTTAAACGAATATTCTCTTCTTTTATTCCTAAATCTAAAAGCCATTGTTTACAGAAATTTCTCCAGTAGGTAAACCATTCGAAGTCTTCTCCTGGTTTGCAGAAAAATTCTAGTTCCATTTGCTCAAATTCACGTGTTCTAAATGTAAAGTTTCCAGGTGTTATTTCGTTTCTGAAAGCTTTTCCTATTTGCGCTATTCCAAAAGGTAATTTTTTTCTTGTAGTTCTTAATACATTTTTAAAGTTAACAAAAATACCTTGTGCTGTTTCTGGTCTCAAATAAATTTGTGCAGTAGAATCTTCTGTTACCCCTTGAAAAGTTTTAAACATTAAATTAAATTTGCGAATTCCTGTAAAATTTTCTTTTCCACAATTTGGACATGCAATATGATGTTCTTTCATGTAATTTAACATCTTTTCATCAGGCCAACCATCTACAACTTCATCGCACTTATGTTCATGCATCCATTCTTCAATTAATTTATCTGCTCTATGTCTTGTTTTGCATTCTTTACAATCAATTAATGGATCAGAAAATCCTCCTACGTGTCCTGAAGCTACCCAAGTTTCTGGATTCATTAAAATTGCCGCATCTAATCCTACATTATATGGAGTTTCTTGAATGAATTTTTTTCTCCATAATGCTTTTACATTATTTTTTAATTCTACTCCTAAAGGTCCATAATCCCAAGTATTAGCAAGTCCTCCATATATTTCTGAGCCTGGATAAATATATCCTCTTGCTTTACAAAGATTAACTAATTTTTCCATTGAATCTAACATACATACCATCCTTTCTATATATAAAAATATCCCTAGCATAATTCATAAATTGAATTTATGCTAGGGACGAAATTAATATCTATATTTATTTTCCGTGGTTCCACCCTATTTGATAGATTTTACTATCCACTTTTATATACATTTTTTTACTCCAAAGCTCCCCATAGACCGTCTATTACTAACTTTCACCAAAATGTTAGCTCTCTTATTAATAAACAAATTCTACTTTTTCTTCTTCATCGTAACTATTGATATTCTATTACAATTTTTGTAAATTGTCAATACTTTTATTTTTATTTTTGACTAATATGTACATTTTCTATTTTTACATTTAGTTCCCTTGTTACAATATTCTGAATTTGTGCAATTTGTTCTGTAGTTAATTCATCTGCTTCTACTATAACATTGGCACTATCAGAATTCATAAATATTAATACATTCTCAAATCCTTTATTTTGAATTAAATTTTCACTAATCATAATTGCATTTCTAGTAGTATTAATATTTTTAATTTCATTTTGAGCAATTGTTTTTTGACTTTCTGGTATTTCTGCATTTTCTAGTATTTTTTGATAACTTTCTAACATCTGAGAATACATGGTATCTCTAGATAATTTAGAAGCAGTAAAATATTCTGTTTCTTTTGTTTTTGTTTCTTCCTCTGCTTGATTACTATTTGCAGTAATTGTATTTGTTTGTGCATTGGTGTTTACCACTTCATTTACTTGTTTTTGTTCTTCCTCTTGAATTGCATTTTCTTCTACTACATGATTACTGCTTACTAATTGGGCATCTCCAATACCAGCCATTTCTAAAATACTATTAGTTTGCACAGATGTAGCAATTGTGTTATCTGCGTGTAAAGAAGTATAGTTTAAATATCCTGCTGAAACCAACATCAGAGCAATAACAAAAATAATAATTTGGTTTTTCTTTAACATTTTCATCATGATTTTCAACCCTTTCTTATCCATTTTCTTTCATTTCAAATACTTGTATTTTATGTGTAGCAAGCCCTGTTACAGCTTCTACTGCTTGGATAATATTTGCTTTTACATTTGCATCTACAGCTCCCTCTGCTGTAATAATTGCTCCTTCTGCTACTGGTTTTACTATACTTTGTGTTAGTACTTCTTTTTCTCCATTGTTTTCTTGGAACACAACTTCCTTTTTATTACTGTTCTCACTAACAGTTCTACTACCACCTCCTGAATCAGATTCTTCTGTATTGCTAGATGAATAATCCTCGTTATATATTGGTACTGTTTTACTCGTTTGAGAATAAGTAATTAATACACTAACCTTTCCTACTCCCTTTATTTTTTCTAATATTTGTGCTAGTTTTATTTCTAAATTATCTGATTCTATGGTATTTTCTTGGCTTTCTTTATTTTGATTTTCTGTTGCCAGCACTTTATCTGTTGTATTTTGTGTCTTTTTCTCTTCTTTGGAATTCCAAATAGCATTAATTATAATAAGTGTGACTATCAAAATCAGTAAAAAAACTACCAAATTTTCTATTTTTCTTTTGTTATTTCCTTCTGCTTTTTCTTTTAAGTTTCCTTTCCATATCTGCAATTTTTCTTTTAACATATTCTTCCCTTTCTTTCTTTTTAAGTAATGATAATGTTTTCTTCAAGTATTTCATAATTAGAAGTTAATATTTGTTTAATTGCATTTTTTTCTGGTGTGTTTAATTCTCTTAAATCCTCTTGCTGTGTCTCATCTTCTTCTAATGAAATTTCTATTTTTTCTACTTTATTAATATATATTTTATTTTCTTGTTTAGAATTAGTTAATCGTATTTTATCTTTTCTTGCCGTGATTTCTACTTGCATAATTTCATATTCTTCCTCGTTTTTGCTAAGCTGAATATCTATATTTTGTACTATATATCCTTGTTTTTCAATTTTGGCTTGCATATCTTTTTCTAGATTTTTTTTATAAATTTCTTGTATATTCTTCTGATTACTATCTTCTAAAGCTGTAGAAGTTTTTGTACTTTCTCCTTCTAATTCTTCCCAAAAATCTTCTAGAGAAACTTTCCATTCTTTTTGAAAAAAGTTTTGAATCACTGGAGATATAATAGTAAATACAATATATATTCCTATAACTACTCGAATATATTTTTTATTATTCCCATTTGGCAAGAGCATTTCTATAATTGTTGCAATAATAACAGCTACAATTATACCCTGTATCCAAGAATTAAAAAATTCAATCATATTTCCTCCTATCGATACATTAATCCAGAATTAGAAATTTTTATAACTAGAGTAACTCCAATGATTAACATAACCGATACACTACATAAGATGGCGAGTAATATTTTAAAAGTATCTCCCATTTGCGCTAATAATTTAATAACATTACCTTCTGCAATTGGCTCACAAATTGCACTACCGCAGATAATAGGCAAACATCAGTAAAGCCAATTTTAAAATAGGCAATACACATATTCCAATAATCACAATAACTCCAACGATCCCCACAGCATTTTTTAAAATAGATGCACATCCAATAACAGTGTCTACAGCATCTCCTAATATTTTTCCTACTACTGGTATAAAACTAGATACAGCTGCTTTTGCTGTTTTGGCAGTAATTCCATCTACACTACTACTTAAACTTCCTTCTACCGAAAGTAATCCTACAAATACAGTTAGCATAATTCCTATTAACCAAACCACCGATGTTTTGAAAAATTTCGATAAACCATCTAATTGTACTCTATCAGATACCTTAGAGACAATTCCTAATACTGTTGCACCTAATATAATAGGAATAATAAGTTGTACGATTACATTTCCTATAAATGTAATAATAAATAATAAGATTGGTTGCATCATGTTGGCAGAAGCAATACTTCCCGTTGTTAATACCAATGTCATAAGTACTGGTATTAAAGCATTAGAAAAACCTACTAAATTTTGAATAGAGTCTTTTACCATAGTAATAATGTCTACAAAATTTGACATCATAATGGTTACAATTAATATGTATTGCACATAGTACACAATTTTAGAAACACTTTTATTTTCTAAACCTTCTGTAATATTTTTCAAAATGCTATGAATTACTATAATTATCATGATTAATCCAATTGTTTTGATTGTATTAAAAAACTCATCTCCTAATAAACTAAGTAATGTATTTCCTAATTTCTTATTATCAATTTCGCCAGCTATGGCAGAATTTAATAATTCTGTAAAATCTAACTCTTCAAAAACATCTTGTGTATAATTTTCTGCTTGTTGAATCAATTCGTTAATTCCCAATGTTTCGCTTTGTTCTTCAATAATTTGCTTTGTATCTTCATTTTCTGTATTCTGCATTCCCTTTACTTCATGAGTAAATAAACATATACAAAGTAGTAGTAAGAAAATAATCTTGCATATTATTTTTTTCATCTTATGTTCTCCTTTCATGGAAGGATTTGAATGATAGTTTCCAATAAGCTAGAAATAATAGGAATAGACATAGCAATAATCATAATTTTCCCTCCAAAATCCACTTTGTTGGCTATGGCTGTTTCTCCTGAGTCTTTACATACACTAACTGCAAATTCTGTCAAAATAGCTATTCCTGTAATTTTAATTAATAGTTGTAAAAATTCCATATGGATGCTAGTTTTATTTGCTAAACTTGTTAGAAGATCTATTATAGAAGATATCTTGTCCATAGACATTGCTAATATAATGGCTCCCGCAATAATGGATATATAAATGGTAAACTCTGGTTTATATTGTCTTACTACAATAATGACTATCACAGCAATTAGTCCTATCCCGAATAATTTTTACAATATCCATTTTCCCTCCTATAGTCCAAAGATTGTTCTTACTGTATCAAATAGAGTACTAATTTCCTTAATTACCATGGTAAGTACTATGACAAGTCCTGCTAAGGTTGTCATCATAGCTTGATCTTCTCTCCCCGCCCTTACTAGAACCTGATGTAATACTGCTACTAATATTCCTATTGCTGCAATTTTAAATAATAAATTAATATCCATGCCTTTTATTCCTTTCTTTTAAAATAGAAAAATAACTATTGCTAGTCCTATTGTAACTCCCAGAGTTTTATACATTTTGCTATTTTTTCGTTTTTCTATTTCTGCTTTTTCTAGCTGTTCATCAACAAAGTTTTCTACTAATAAAATTTCATTAATTTGACCTTCTACATCTACTTTTCCTAATAAATTTGCTAAATTTTCTAATACTTGTATATCCTCTTGTTTCATAGAATGCGTATTTTCTTGTAGACTTTCCTTCCACGCTTTTCCTGCTTCTATTTGTTCTTCTTGTATTTTCTTACTTGCTGATAAAAAAATACGAGAAACATTCTGGCAGTGAGAGGCAATTGTATTGGCAATATCTTGAAAAATTTCAGCTATCGGTTCATATGTAAATTGTATTTTTGTTTTAAATATGTTAAGTGCACTTTTCATTTCTTTTAATTCTTGCAAGCGTTCATTATATTGATTTGCTATAAGAATTCCTACCATCGAACTTGCAGAAAAGATACCTAATAAGAGAATCATTTTTAAAATTTCCACCAACAGTTCCTCCTATTTTCTATTATTTAATATATATGCAGCTTGTCTATTTTTAGAACTACTTTTTATGATTTTTTTGCCATAGAAATATACTGTTTTTCTAATGGTTGAAATTCATAAACTTTACCTACTTCAAAATCTTTTTGTAAGAAAATAATTCTATCCCATATATGATTTTGTAATAGTATTTCCATTGCTAAATTACGTTTCATATCTTCCATATTTTCACCATGTGCTGTAAAAATTCCCTTTACGCCAGAACATACTGCCTTTTGAATAGCTTGTACATCTTCTTTGCTTCCTATTTCATCTGCTACTATTACTTGTGGAGACATAGAACGAATTAACATATGAATTCCTATTTCTTTACTAACATTATCTAATACGTCTGTTCTTATTCCTATATCATTTTGTGGTATTCCACGGTACATTGCTGCAATCTCTCCTCTCTCATCTACAACTCCCACATTAATCCCTTGAAATTGTAATTGTTCAATTCCATTACTAATTCTTCTGATTAAATCACGCAAGATAGTAGTTTTTCCGGCTCCTGGCGGTGATACAATTAAAGTATTGTATACACTATTATCTTCTACTTTTAGTACATATGGTAAAATTTTATTACTACATCCTAAAATTTGCTTTGCTATTCTGAAATTTAAACTAGAAATATAATTGATATTAGAAACTTTTCCTTCTTTCATAACTACATTTCCCGTAATACCTACACGATGCCCTCCTCTCATGGTTATAAAACCTTGACATATTTGTGTTTGATAACTATATATAGAGTTATCACAAATATGTTGCAGTGTTTCTAAAATTTCTTCGGGTTTTACTATATACTCTAAAGCAATATTTTTACGATTATTCCTCACAAAAATAGGCCTTCCTACTCTAATACGGATTTCTTCTAATTGATTAATATTGACTTCTTCTTTTGAAAAATATTCATCTAATTTTCTATAAATAGGTATCGGAAAAGATTGCAAAATATGCTGAATATTTAACATTTTTTCTCCTTTCTTTTGAGCATAAAAAAAAGAACATATATTATATATATATGCTCTTTTTTCTATTTTAGAACTTTTTATTCGTTCCAATTATGATAAACTTCTGATACATCATCTAGTTCTTCTAACATATCAATTAATCGTTCCATTCTTTCTTGACCTTTTTCATCTAAATCTACATATGTAGTAGGAACCATTTGCACTCCAGCTTCTAAGAATTCAATTCCTTCTTGCTCTAGTTTTTCTCTTACTTGAGAAAATTCTTCTGGAGCTGTAATGATTTCATAAATTTCTTCTTCAGACTTAAAATCTTCTGCTCCACTATCTAATGCAAGAAGCATAAGATCATCTTCACCCATCTTACATTCAGCTTTATCGATAATAATAACTCCTTTTTTGTTAAACATATAAGATACACAACCTGTTGTTCCCAAATTTCCTCCACATCTATCAAATGCATGTCTAACATCTGCAGCAGTTCTATTTCTATTGTCTGTGTTTGCTTCCACAATAACAGCTACACCGTTTGGTCCATATCCTTCATATGTAACTTCTTCGTAATTTTCTGCATTATTGGCACCAGAAGCTTTTTTGATTGCATTATTAATCGTATCATTTGGCATATTTGCTGCTTTACATTTTGCTATAACATCTTTTAGTTTTGAATTTCCTGCTGGATCTGGTCCTCCTTGTTTTACAGCCATAAGTAATTCTCTACCTAGTTTAGTAAATATTTTTCCTCTTGCTGCATCTGCTTTTCCTTTTTTTGCTTGAATATTATGCCATTTGCTGTGTCCTGACATCCTCTCTCCTCCTTTTGATTTTGTTTTTATCTATATGATTTTTAGCAAATCTATTAATTTGTTAATTCTAAAATATTTTATCATACTTTTTCTAGTTTGTGTAGTATTTTTTGTAAATTATAGGATAAATTCAAATCTTTTCCTACAATTACTAGATTTATTATATTAAATTTATATCATTAAAAAGAAACCTAACTTTTTATTAGATTTCTTTAATAGAATTGTAATTTATAATCTAAATAATTTTAATCTTTCTTTCTAGTCAAGAAAATTCCAATGATTAATCCAATAAGGATAATCGGTGATATTCTAATAAATAACCATTCAAAAGAATGAAAAGCAACTCCTAAAACGGCATTTTCAGGATTACTATAATCCCAATTTAAATATGGACTATTTAATAAAATTAAAGATATGAAAATAATTATTATAATTATAAATAATGAGATTAGCAAGCAATGAGCTATTTTTCTTCTCTCATTCTTCCTTTGTGATAGTTGTAAGTTTATTATCTCTAATTTTTCAGAAATTGCTTTTATATCATCAACTTTAGATTCAGAAATATTTTCTCCAATTAAAGTGCTTACAGGTGTTTCAAGAACTTCTGATATTGAGATTAACATTTCAGCATCAGGTACTGATAAGCCTTGTTCCCACTTTGAAATAGTTTGTCTAACTACATTTAACTTTATAGCAAGTTCTTCCTGTGAAAGTCCTTTTGATTTTCTTATTGATTTAATATTTTCTTTTAACATTTTACAACAACTCCTTTCTTTACTAAAACTATTATATAAAGAACAGTCCGTTGCTACAAGCAATGCTTATTAACATTTTAAAGTTATCTCCATAAAGCAGCATTTTAGTTTTACTCCTAAATTGTAATTTAGTGAATAGTATGTGCAGTTATAATCGTGTAACTATATGAGTTAATAGTTATTTTTATATTATCAATTTCACAATACCAATTCTTTCCTTGTTTATAAATATTACAGTCTTTATCTAATATTTTATTTTTACAGTATTCAACTACATCATTAGTATCTAATTTAAGATTTTTCTTAATCCTATCAATACCCATTTTGGTAGTATGAACCTTATCTATATTGAATAATAATATTTCTTTATTCATTTATTATAAACTCCATAAATTTGTTATTAAATAATTGAGAAAACAATTAATAAAATTCCAACTATTATAAAAATTCCACCCCATACTCTAAGAACAATTTTCATTTTAGGATTTTTTAATAATTTATCTGGAATTCTAGGACTTTTAAGTCTCATAAAAAATTGAGGAACTAAAATCATAAAAATTGCAACTATTGTAATTAAAATTCCTGTAATTAACATACAATATACCTCCTATACAAATTACTATATTTCTTACTAAATTAAATTGTAATTTAGTATGCTATAAAAACATTATAAATAACTACAACATATAAAAATACTGCTGTAGTAACAGTTAGTATAAAACTACTATTTTCTCTACTTTTCTTATACTCAATACTTCTCAATACTAATAAAGTAGCTAAT